>JANQIS010000243.1 GCA_028282045.1 Gammaproteobacteria bacterium | reverse complement strand
GATGAATCACCGGCCTATTGCGCACAGTTTGGTCGGCCTTTTTTGAAGACGGTACGGGTTAAAACTGCTGATGATATTATCCAGTCGCAGGCATGTTATAGGCAAGCACGGGCACTATTGCTCGATACCTATCACGCTGATCATTATGGTGGTACCGGGCAGCGATTTGATTGGCAGATGATTCCAGCGCATACTACGGTGCCATTAATTCTCGCTGGTGGTTTGTGTGTTAATAACGTAGAGCAAATTCCCTTGCACCCGAGTATCGTTGCACTGGATATTAGTAGTGGCGTTGAGCAAACACCTGGCATAAAATCAGCTACCAAAATACAAGCGTTTTGTCAGGCAGTGAGGAACCTTAATGAAATTAGTTAAAGCCACCCAACTTGATCAAGTAGCTTTATCTGAGGTGCATCATTTAGTTGACCTGGTGGCTAAGCATGACGGCTTTGCGCCAAAGTTTTATTGGTATTCAACTGAAAACCGTCGCAATGAAGAGTTCAGTGATTTTTTGTTTTACACTCAATCACAATGTGTGGCCTATTTGGCAATATACCAGTTTACCGATGATGAGGTGGAAGTGTGTGCTGTAGTGCATCCGAAGTTTCGCCGTAAAGGATTATTTACGCGTTTGTGGCTTGATGCCTCGTTAGAACTGTACCAGCGGGGTGTATCTAAAGCGATTTTTAATCAACATGCCCATGATCATGATAATGCCCCCAAAAGCTTAAAAGGTATCGGTGCACGTTATTTTCGCAGTGAGTATCTTTACTGTTGTGACAAGATGGATGGGGTGACTGGTTCACCTGAGATAACACTGCGCTTGGCGCATCAAGATGATGTTGATTTGATCAGTCGAATGGATTTGGCTTGTTTCGGGGGTGATCAGAGTGAGCTGAGGGAGCGTATTCATGAGCTTTTAGAAGAGTCTGATCGATCGATTTATTTAGCACAAGATAGTGAGCATAACATAGTGGGTAAAGTGCATGCGTTGTGTCAAGAGCGGGTGATATTGCATGACTTTTGTGTACTGCCGGATTATCAAAGTCAAGGCTATGGTAAAGCCATTTTGCAACAAGTGACTACGTTGCTGTTAGCAGAAGGTAATCACTCAGTGTGTATTGAAACGACTTCAGATGATTACCAGATCAACAAGTTGTATCAGTCATCCGGATTTGTACTGGCAGATCAATATCGCCAATGGATTTTCCAGTTGGCAGAAGTTTATCAACACCATTCAACGGTACACTGATGATGACAGACGCCAGCATTGAGCAATAAGTTGTTAAATTGTTATTCAACGGTACACTGATGATGACAGACCCTATTCGACAAGACAGCATGCAGCGTTTCATATTTGATAATCATCCAGTGCGTGGGCAGTGGGTGCGACTATCGTATGTGTATCAAAAGGTGCAACAGCAGCGCCGATATCCGCCATTGCTGGCCAAGTTGCTCAATGAAGCGATGGTTGGTGTGGCGGTATTGTTTTTAATGTGGCTAAGTTTCATGGCCGTCTGACCCTGCAATTTTTAAGCGATGGTCCCTTAAAGCTAATATCAGTGCGTTGTACCCATGATCTGAAAATGCGAGGTTTGATTGATTGGCAAGGTGAATTCACCACTGCTGAACAAGTCGCTGAAGCACTCAGGCAAGGCATGTTATCGTTGACGTATGAACCAGAGCTGGCTGGCGAGCGTTATCAAAGCATTGTGCCTGTTGAGAGTGACTCGATTGCTGCGGCCATTGAGCATTACTTTATACAGTCAGAGCAGTTTCCAACCAAGTTGCGTATTGCTAGCGATGACAACGCAGTGGTGGGGTTGCTATTACAGTTAATGCCCGATGAAAGTGACCGCAAGGCCATGAGTTGGGAACATGTAACCACACTGGCTGATACTCTGGAAAACGATGAGATGCTTTCTCATGACAATGAAACATTGCTGCATCGCTTGTACCATCAGGATACTGTGCGGGTTTTCGAGCGTCAATCAGTGGCCTTTGGCTGTAACTTTTCACCTGAAAAAATGGAAAATGCTATTTTAAGTTTGGGCAAAGAACAAGCCATGCAAATTGTTAAAGAAAAAGGCCGCATTGATATCCGTTGTGAATTCTGTGGGCGCAACAGTCAGTATGATGCAGTCGATGTGGAGAACCTATTTAAAACGGGCAAACACAAGCCGCGTGAGAACCTCAATGTTAAGCATTAACGACGAATGCCAATACTTTGTGCAAAGCGATGTGTCCTAATACTTGAGACCATAACAAAAGCCAAACAAAATAAGAAGTAGCCGATTTCAGTATAACCGCAGATATTAATTAGCCATATCATATGGTGTTTATTGGCATAGCCATACAGTGCTGTGACAATAGCCAGTAAGATCACATAAATCATAAATAATCCAGCGTAACGACGGCAGTTAATGATGCGCACACGTTGCCATTGTGCCGCTACTTCAGGAGTGACATGCGGATATTGTTCAGGACTCATGCGCACGGTCTTGATCCAATAGATAATTAAGATGATGGCGTAAACCAAGAAAAATAGCATCATAGTTGCAAGCTCTAATTGTAGATGTTTCATTACACTGCGACGATAATCGCCTCAAAGCTATTCCAGGTCAAGGCTGGAAGTAAAAAGCGTTACCCAGGTTAGGGTTGCTTTATTAAAAAATATTGTTTTCTAAACTCAATGGCTAGATAAGTCCCTATATAGCCATTGGTATTGGATGAGGTAACCCTGAGGCAAGATCTAAATTAAGCTGTGGTTTGATGGTATTGAGCCGGCCACATCATAATGAATCGCTTTACACCCATAATAGATGTTTATATTATCAGTAGTGATTTAATTAAGAGATATAAGTTATGGCAAATATGTATATGAAAATCACTGGCATCAGTGGCAGTGCAAGC
>JANQIS010000241.1 GCA_028282045.1 Gammaproteobacteria bacterium | reverse complement strand
AATTATTTAGTTCATTGTATCCAGGGAGTATTATCCCCTGGAGATAGAAATGGCGCCGATATTTGTAGAATGCTTTGGTAAAATCCAAGATCCACGAGTGAGCGTGTTTGAGCAATGCACCCATTTTCTTTGAGTACCTGCAGCCAAGTGGCATCTAGTGATGCTATATCATATTCACTGATTTGGTCACACATAAGATTGTAGATTGGCTGCAATGCTCTACCCAGCATGATTGACCAACGAGCCATATTATCACGTGGTATCCTTACTCCATGGCGAGAGAACCAACGCCTTTCTAGATGATAAAAGGGCTGCCTATCTAGCGATTTGGCAATAATCATCTGCGCTAGTAAATCATTACTCACTGATAATTGTGGCAAAATACGCTCTGGTGCTGTGGCTGTAGATCCCTTTACCACAATGACAGGCAACCTTATCGCAAATCTCACGATCAATATAAAAAGATTCAGGCTGATAGGCCAGTCTATCGGTAACCTCTTGATCAAATACTTGTATGCGTTTACCACAAGGGTACTGTATATTTTGCTCATCCACGCTAATATGGGTCTCTATCACTTTGAGATTATTTGGGTAGATGATTCTGCGTTTTTGAGGCTTGCCTTTGTTTGAGCGTTTTTTACCTTCAGATGGATTATTGGGATCCTCTTGTGCTTGATCAGTATGCTGTGATTCATCAATCAATTCAGGGAACAGGGCACGCCGGGGATCATCGCTGTCTTCAAAGCGCTCAGATCGACTACCAAAACGATGGCGCAGCAACTGATCTATTTGATTCTTGAGCGTATCAACTTGGCTCTGTAGATGGATAATTTTACCGTGGAGTATTTGGCAGTTTGGGCACTGATCAGCACTCATAGAAAATGGCACAATCCGTTGCAAATATTGGGGTCTATTATATCAAATTACTTAGATCCAATCACGCGAAATACTGATATTTCCTAGGTTTTATGGGCTGTCGATTGACAAAATTCAATCCGAATAATAACCACTGAAACTGCTCAGCACTGAGCGAAAAGGTATAATCATTCACCGCAGGAAAACAAAATCGCCCCTCTTCTAGGCGCCGGTACAATACCCAAAAACCATTTTTATCCCAGTAGAGTATTTTAAGCCAATCATAACCACGGTTACGGAATATAAAAATATGCCCTGAGGTGGGGTTCATGGCCAATGTATCGGATACCAGCATCATCAAGCCATCGATTTGTTTGCGAAAATCAACTGGTTTGGGATAGAAAAATATTTCAGCGTTAAAAGGGAGTATCATAATCTGGATCCACATGGTCAGTCTTGCTATTGAGCACCTTGAGTAAGCTAGAAAATGCTGAACCCAAAATAGCAGCGTCATAAATATCCAGGCTATAACCATTGGGCAGATCAAGATGACATAAAATGGCTCTGTTCATAACAGTAGGTGAATGATCAGTCACTTTAACTGGGATCAAATTAGAACTCACCTCATAATGACGGCCAAGCCAGTTCAACAATTGCTGCGGGTTGATATTGTGTTTTTTGCAATATTCAGAACGAGGCATGCCAGATTGTAAAAATGCCTGAACCTCTCCTTGCCATCTTGGTGGGTCTTCGTGCATAGGATTCACGTTATAAGCCTTCATCTGTTGAGATAAATATATGCTCGCACCTAATCTGTTGGCTTAAAATAAGGTGCTAGATTCAGCGCTTACGGTGATACCGCCAAAGCACTGGTGGCACTTTTGGTGATTAGTATACCCTGACCGTGTATCACTCCCACTCAATCGTACCAGGAGGTTTACCGGTAATATCATATACTACACGGGATACACCGGGAACTTCATTAACAATGCGATGGGCAATGTGATCAAGCATATCATGCGGTAGCTTAGCCCAGCGTGCCGTCATAAAATCAATGGTTTCTACAGCACGTAGTGCAATAACATAATCATATTTACGTTGATCGCCCATTACGCCAACTGATTTAATAGGTAAAAAAACGGCAAAAGCTTGACTGACCTTGTCATACCAGTCTTGTTGGCGTAATTCTTCAATGAAAATGGCATCAGCCTGGCGTAATAATTGGGCATATTCCCATTTCACCTCACCGAGGATACGTACACCCAAACCAGGCCCTGGAAATGGATGGCGATAGATCATTTCTTGCGGCAGGCCAAGTGCCATACCAATTTTACGCACTTCATCTTTAAACAGCTCACGTAATGGTTCAAGCAGTGTCAACTGCATCTGCTCTGGCAAGCCACCGACGTTATGGTGTGATTTGATTACATGGGCCTTGCCGGTTTTGCTGCCGGCTGACTCAATCACATCAGGATAAATGGTACCTTGCGCTAACCATTTAGCCTGCGGCAACTTCGATGCCTGCTCCTCAAAGATTTCGACAAACAAATTGCCAATGATTTTGCGTTTTTTCTCTGGATCATCTACACCTTTGAGGGCTTTCATATAACGCTCATGGGCATCAACACGAATCACCTTCACCCCCATATGATTAGCAAAAGTCGCCATCACCTGGTCACCCTCATGCAGGCGCAACAAGCCGGTATCAACGAACACACAGGTTAATTGAGTGCCAATCGCCTCATACAGTAAAGCAGCCACCACAGATGAGTCCACACCTCCGGACAAACCGAGGATCACCTCATCTTTACCTACCGTATCACGCACGTGATTAATGGCATCTTCGATAATATTGCCGGGTGTCCACAAGGCACGACAGGCACAGATATCAGCGACAAAGTTGCGCAACAGTACTTGGCCAAACTCAGTATGTGTCACTTCCGGGTGAAACTGCAAACCAAAATATTGTTTAGACTCATGAGAAAATGCAGCAATTGGCGCATTTTTCGAAGCAGCAATAATATCAAAATTTTCAGGGCACTGAGTGACATGGTCACCGTGGCTCATCCAGACATCCATTTCTTTAGGGCAGCCGACAAACAAACGTGAGGGTGCTGACTGCAATACTTTAGCATAGCCAAACTCACGTTTATCGCTTTGCTCTACCTTACCGCCAAGTTGATGAGCCAATACTTGCATACCGTAGCAAACACCAAGTACAGGCACCTCCAATTCAAATATTACATCAGGCACACGATAATTTCGTGCCTCATAAACCGACTCTGGCCCACCGGAAAGGATGATACCTTTGGGCTTAAATTCAATGATGTGTTTTGCGTCGACATCAAATGGCATCAGTTCACAATAGACACCAATTTCACGAACACGACGCGCGATTAATTGTGTGTATTGTGATCCAAAATCCAGGATTAAGATACGATCATGATGGATATCAGTTGTCATTACACAGCCCTTCTGTGGGTATTTTACTATTTGACCTGGTAGTTCGGCGGCTCTTTAGTAATGGTGACATCATGCACATGGCTCTCACCCATACCTGCCGAGGAAATACGTACAAACTTGGCTTGCTCACGCATCTTATCAATGGTTGGGCATCCAGTATAGCCCATACTGGAGCGCAGCCCACCCATTAATTGATGAATGACACCAAGCAACGGCCCTTTATATGGAACACGTCCTTCAATGCCTTCTGGCACTAATTTTTCTGATGATTTACCTTCTTGAAAATAACGATCACTCGAGCCTTTTGACATTGCACCAATAGAGCCCATTCCACGATAAGATTTATAAGAACGACCTTGAAATAACTCTACTTCACCAGGTGATTCTTCCGTACCGGCCAATAAACCGCCCACCATAACACAATTAGCCCCAGCGGCAATCGCCTTAGCAATATCGCCTGAAAAACGTATACCACCATCGGCAATCAAGCCTACATCAGTATCTCTAAGCGCTTTAGCCACCTCAGCAATAGCCGTTAACTGTGGCACGCCAACACCGGCAATAACACGCGTAGTACAAATCGAACCTGGACCAATGCCAACTTTGACACCATCAGCACCCACATCGACTAAAGCTTTAGCCGCTGCTGCTGTGGCAATATTACCGCCAATCACCTGCATATGCGGGAAATGTTTTTTTACCCAAGCAACACGATCGAGCACACCTTGAGAATGGCCATGCGCTGTGTCAACAACAATAACATCAACGCCTGCTTCAACCAGCAGTGTGATGCGTTCTTCACTATCACCACCGGTCCCCACGGCAGCACCAACGATCAGGCGGCCATCCTGGTCTTTACTGGCATGAGGTTTTTCTTTCGCCTTCTGGATGTCACGAACGGTAATCATGCCTTGAAGTTCAAACTGATCATTGACAACCAACACTTTC
>JANQIS010000234.1 GCA_028282045.1 Gammaproteobacteria bacterium | reverse complement strand
AACCTTATTTTAAGTGTTGCCAATAACCGTGGTTATTTTGACGCACAGTTGACACAGAGCCAAATTCAGGTCAATCGCAAAGCTAATACTGCTAAGATTTTACTCACGCTGGAAAGTGGCACTCGCTATAAAATCGGCAAAACACACTTTATTCAACACCCTGACATTTTGAGCACCGATTTCCTGGGCCGTTATATTCCATATCAGGCCGATAATGCCTATAGCATAGGCAAGATTAACCGTCTGGAGCAGCGCCTTGATGCCAGCGATTACTTCATTGGCACTAGCATTTTACCTCAACCTGATCATCAGACAAAAACAGTACCGGTCAATGTTAATTTATTTGCTCAGAAACCTTTTCGTTACAGTATCGGAGGCGGTTATGGTACCGATACAGGCATTCGCGGCTTGCTGGGTTGGAAATGGCGTTATATTACGCAAGACGGCCAATACGCCAATGCCCAAATTCTTGCCTCACGTATTTATGCGATCTACACCGCTAACTATGTGTTTCCAGGCCAAGACCCACTCTATGAAAACACCACCTTAAATGCCACGCGCAGTGAAACGGATATCACCGCTTATGATGCCGTTGATGCCTCCTTTGGCGTTAGCAAAACGATTTTGTGGCATAAAATCAGCACCACATTTGCTCTTAACCAGCATTTTATTCATTTTTTCACACCGGAAAACTCACAAGGCAGCTATGTGCGCTATCTGATTCCTTCGATTAGTTTCAGATACTCGCACCGCACCCATACGGCCGGATACTATTGGCATCAAGGATGGATGGCTAGTGCTTTGTTCAAAGGCACATTGAGTAACCGATGGGTTTCCACTACCAGCTTTGCACAGGCCAACCTGGAGCTGCGCGAGTCTGTTAACCTCTCGCCCAATAATCGCTTCTTTTCACGGCAATCTGTTGGCTCGACCTGGATAACCGGCAATATTCGCACACTCTCTCCCACATTACGTTATTACGTCGGTGGCGTGAATAGTATCCGCGGTTTTAGCTACAAATCGCTCGGACCGCTCGATAGCCAACAAAATTTGCTAGGCGGCCTGTACACTGCATCAGGTAGTTTAAACCTAGAACACCATTTATTCGGCAACTGGAGTGCTTCAGTTTTTGCCGATGGTGGTACTGCGGTAAACTCACTCAATGGTGTTACCTTCTATCGGGCTGCCGGTATCGGCATCTCCTGGCGCTCACCGATTGGGCCACTGAGCGCTTATTTGGCACACCCCATCGACTACCCCGGAGGCGGATGGCAGTTTGATATTAGTATTGGAGCTTTTATTCCATGAAGCGCTGGATCAAATGGACAAGTTATAGCCTGATCAGCATTATTGTCATGTTGAGTGGTTTGTTTATTTGGGCCTGTTACACCAGTAGCGGCTTAAACGCTATCCTACGTATTGCCAAGCCTATCCTGGCAAAACAGCATATTATCATAAAGTGGCAACAACTTAGTGGTGCAGTGAATGACTTATCGGTTAAAACGCTTTCACTCACCTTCTCTGGTACGAGTGTTCATATAGAAAAGCTCCATCTTGCTTGGTCTCCCTGGCAAATCATTAGCAATACAGTTCATATTCAACAGCTAAGTGCACAATTCATTAACATCAAAGTCGTTCCAACAACGCAAAACCCTAAAGCTGTTCAACGCGACCACCAACCTAGTAATCAACTACCCAATATTCCCAGCATCAGCATCGATGCTATAGACATCCCTGAGATTGCGCTGGATCTTAACGACAATGAACTAATTGGCAAAGTCCAGTACCAACGCGCGCAACAAACCTGGCATTTTGCGCTGCATGGCTCCTATCGTTTTGACTCGCAAAACCAGGATAGTGATTCGTTGTTAATACAATTAGAAAGTCAAGGAAACCAGAAACAAGGCAAAACACAACTGCATCTGCATAGCGCCAACTTTGGCCTGGATTACCTCAGTGATGGCCAACCTCATAACCACACCTGGCAAGAATCACTCAGCATGCTCAACTTAATTACTCCCTATGGCACCTGGCGCTTAGCCAAGCCAGTGACCTGGTCATTAACAACAAATCACATCCACATCCCAGACACTTGCGTGCATAACCATAACAGTAATTTGTGCCTCAATGGGACTTACACACCCGAACAGGCCCATTTACATGTGTATTCCAATAGTATCGATTTCAACGACTGGCAGAACACCAGCCAGTTTGCTTGCCTGAATGGTAACGGCATGATCGACAATCAGCTCTGGTATCAAAATGGTAAGATTAGCGGTTATTCGACCTTGAGCATTAAGAACCTTAATGTTACCCCTAATAATGCAAGCTCTGTGTTTGATAAAACCAATTACCTTAGTATCCAACAGCTAAGTTGGCACTTAAAGCTAAATCAACATCAGGCACAAGGTCAGTTGAATGTGAATTTTGATCCCAAAGACCAGATCCATGCTCAGATCAGTCTGTCAAAATTGTTGCAAGACCAACTCGGCCAAATTGACACCAAACTAACGGCTAACGTGGCTGACTTAGGCGTATTTAATTATATCATTCCTTATGTGGATGCTCTTGAAGGCCACCTTAAAGGACAATTTCATATCAAAGGTGCTATTGCTAAACCACAAATAACAGGCACACTGCAATTATCCCAAGGCCAGGCCGCTATCCCTATCCTGGGTGTTAGGCTCAAGGACATCGACTTCCACCTGAAAAGCCATCAAAATAACCGCTTTAGCTTTGCACTCAATGCCATATCCGACCCGGGAAAACTGAAGGTTAATGGCAACATTGACATGCGACATCGTGATACTGAAATGGACATTCAGGCCGTTGGTAAAAGTTTTACCGCTATTAACACCCCGGCATTAGCAATGCAAATCAGTCCCAATCTTAGTTATCGTCAGGCCCAGCACCAAAAATACATCAATGGCTCGGTTGCAATCCCCAAGGCACACGCCAATCTGGACCTATTTAAATCCAGCACTCAACCCAATGAGGATATTGTTTTCGTCAACAGCCAAGGTCAACCTATTGAGCAGCAAGAGGCACTGCCGATCCATATGCGACTTAATGTCGTACTGGGCAAAGACATTACATTACGAGGCTACGGTATCTCCACTCATGTTAAAGGTGCACTGGAAATTATCGGCAACCCTGAGCAGGCTACTGTAGGTAACGGCACATTAACATTAGACCAGGGACAATACCAACTGTATGGGAAAAGCTTTACTATCAGTCAAGGCGTAATTAGCTTTAATCAGAGTGTGTTAAGCAACCCTGTGTTAAACATCACTGCTAACTACAATCTGCCACCGACCGGTTATACTGGTTTGAGTCAAAAACTACAGATCGGCGTACGTATTCAGGGCACGGCACAGCACCCTAAAATCACCCTATTCTCACTGCCGCCATTATCACAAGAGAATATTCTTTCTTATATCATTCTGGGAAGACCCATTGGTGATAGCCAATCAACCGGCCAGGCAGCCCTGGCACAGGCAGCGCTCATGTTTGCCTCGCAAGGTGGCGATACAGGTCTGGTTGGATCTGTACAAAGTAAATTAGGTATTGACGAACTTAACTTCGGCACTCTGGCACCAAACCAACCCGCAGCACTCAACGCCAACCCCAACGTTAACACCGGTGACAACTCCGATAATACGGCTGTATTTATTGGTAAATCGTTCTTTCATCGTTTCCATATTACTTACGGGGTGGGGTTGTTTAATGATGAGCAGGAGGTCACCGGTAGTTATATGATTACACCTTCATTAAAATTCAGCATTAGCAACGGTAACAGCCAATCCGGCGGTGACCTGCTATACATCGTGGACACCAATTGATGATACATATATTACTGATTAAATACGGCTGGTTACTGGTTGCTGCTTTTGTTTCCGGCCTGGTGGACACTATTGCCGGTGGTGGCGGACTCATCACGGTACCTGCGTTATTACTGGCCGGCCTGCCACCGGCTGCTGCACTGGGTACTAACAAGCTACAAGCCTGTTTTGGCAGTGGCACAGCAGCCTACCGTTTTATCCGCCTGGGGCAATTGCGCTGGCAGCAGATTCGTTTTGGCATCTTGATGACTTTTATTGGCTCTTCATTGGGCACCATTACTATTATGCTGCTACACCCCGCTTTCTTAAGCAAAATCATTCCGATCTTATTAGCCGGCGCGTTGGTATATTCTTTATTATCAAAAAAAATGTCCGCTCAAGCTGCCAGTCAGGCAAAGTGGTCACCAACACAGTTCTTTATCATTATCGGTATTGGCCTGGGTTTTTATGATGGCTTTTTCGGCCCGGGAACCGGCTCATTCTGGACCATTGCCTTAGTGGCACTACTTGGCATGCCACTACAGCGTGCCGTGATGCACACTAAAGTATATAACTTTACCAGTAACTTATTTTCACTGCTGTGGTTTATCTTAGGCGGTCACCTGGCTTACACCATTGGCCTGGTGATGGCTGTCGGCCAATGCTTTGGCGCCTATCTGGGCACCTATATCGTCTACCACAAAGGTGCTCGATGGATTCGACCGGTTTTTATTATTATGGTGCTGGTCATGCTTATTGCCACAGCGGTTAAGTATTACTAAGACATTAAGTAACTTATGGATCAATTGAGGGCACGCCCTAATTTAATGAAACTGTTTTACTGCCATTAACACTGATTGCACTAAAGGTAACCGGAGCATTATAAGGTAACTTGATGTCACGTGACTGGCCATAATATAAAAGTCTCTAACTGAAGCTTTTGGCACTGGCTACCCTGAGGTCTGCATTGACGCGCATTTTCAAAGGTCACATAGGTATTACCTTTATTAGCCATACTTAAAACTTTACCTTTACGCTCGTAGGCCACATCAACCTTAGGCTGTGATGGCGTGATAATGACGAGCGGCTCATAGGCGACAATAATCTGCAAAGCTGCTTCAATAGCTTGCTTTTTTTGGCCATAAATTTGTTCCAGGGCATTTTGCACCGGCACGACTTTAACGGAATAATATTCATCTTTAGCCACATTATTATGCAACGATACAACCCTTAGCACACGAGTCTGATGCGCTCTTAGCACCAGTTTACGCGGTGTCACCAGTAACCCAAACTGTTCAGGTGTTTCTTTGGCCGGGTCAAAGACAATATGTTTTGACTTGGTTTTGGCACCACCTTGTTTAATCAGGGAAGGTATCGTCTGAATGTATTGCACAGTATTGCCCATGTTTTTAACTTTAATATCGCCTACCTTCTGCGAAGCTGATATACGTAAAATCATCGGGGTAACCTGAATACCGGAACCACTTTCAGCAAACCCGGCACAGGCTGCTAACCCCGTGATCAAAATTACACAAACATATTGTATCAATCTCACCATCATGTTCTCTTTTAATTCGTTGTCAGAGTTTTTACCTGATTATCCCATACCTGAATAAAGCTAACCGGTGCTGCTTTAGGTAATGTCACCTTCCAGACATTACCGGCATACATACGGCGTATTAAGCCGGGTAGTCGCTTGCATTGCTTGCCGGCACACTGTTCAAATTTACCCAGATAAACGTTGGTATTGCCTTCATTTTTGATCGTTAAACTTTTACCTTCACGGTGATAGACAATCTTCGGTCGGGCATTCTCAGGTCTGACAAACAACTTGGTTTTATAGGCCAAAATTACCTGCAAACCGCTTCTGGCAACCCGTTTAGAAGTTTTATTATTCTTACCAGCCTCTGCTACTTGTACCAACTCACCCTCTGCCGGACTGCTAATAATGTAGAAAACCTGATCTCGTTTAATTGGCTTAGCCTCAATATACAACAAACGCACATGACGAATTTGACCCGGCGGAATAATCAATTTGGAAGGTGAGGCAATCAGTCCAATACCATATGGATCATCTTTTAATAGAGTAACCTTTTGATCTGGCATGCCCGGATTAAAAACTCGATATACTTTAATGACCACATAAGCACGATCAGAGCCGACGTTTTTAACATAGAGATCCACGTAATGTTGACTAGGCTTCATGCTAGTCAATAATGGCTGGACATTAATATGTGAAGCATAGGCAAGTGAAACGCCCCATAGCAGTATGAGTATCATAACAACCGCTTTTTTCAACACAACTCGCCCCTTTTTTTATCTAGCCTCTTGATTATTCACAAACCGCCCCCAAATGCAAGTCAGTGGCTTTACAGAGAGTTCATAACCAGGTTTACAGTTAACCACAGTTGTGACAAAGTACCGATACATTTTACAGGAGATCAAACCTCATGAGCGAAACAAACACAGCCCAAACACCATCAAAAACCGAAGGCCAGGCGGAATTTGTTATTCAAAAAGTCTACGTTGAAGATACCTCTTTTGAGTCACCCAACTCACCGGTTATCTTTAAAGAAGATTGGTCTCCGGAAGCTAATATTGACTTAAATACTGAATCCAAAAAACTCGATGACAATACTCATTTGGTCACATTAACGGTGACTGTAACGGCTAAGAGTAAAGATAAAACTGCCTTTGTGGCCGAAGTCAAACAAGCCGGTATCTTTACGGTAACAGGCATTGATAATGAAGAACAAATGGGACAGATCCTAGGTGCCTACTGCCCAAGCACTCTATTTCCTTATACACGTGAAACCATCTCCGGCTTAGTCAATCGTGGTGGTTTCCCGCAATTAAACCTAGCACCGATTAACTTCGATGCGTTGTATGCACAAGATTTGGCACAAGCGCAAAAAGGCGACTCAGAGCAAATACACTAAGGTAACAACTCCGACAGCAATCTTGACCTTATACCTGGGACATTAATTGATAGAGAAATTGTTATACGGACGTGTTCAAATCTGAGGCAGCCAATATGGCAGCGAACTCTGATCTGTCAGTGAGTTAAGCTGCCAGTAATTTAGAGTTAAATGACAACAGGCTTTTAGCAAAGAATAATAACGACGAATTCACAATTGACTTTTTAAGGCAAGTCATCTGCCGCCACCTTAGCTCTTGGTAACAATGCCTGACGATCTAAGCCTAACGCCACTGCCAAAGCACCCGCCACATAGATAGAAGAATAAGTACCGACAACCACACCGATAATCAATGCCAATGAGAAAGCATGAATAGTAGGGCCACCCAAAAAGAATAATACCACCACGACAATTAATGTCAGACCGGAAGTCATAATCGTACGCGAGAGTGTATCGTTGATCGCACGATTGACCACTTCGGTAACAGAAGTCCGACGCATTTTGCGAAAGTTCTCACGTACCCGGTCATAAACCACGACCGTATCGTTGAGCGAGTAACCGATCACGGCAAGCACTGCTGCCAACGCAGTCAAATCAAAACGTAACTGGAAGAAAGAAAAAAATCCCATAATAATGATAGGGTCATGCGCCAAAGCAACAGCCGAGCTAACAGCAAAACGCATTTCAAAACGCATGGCAATATATACCATGATGGCAATCACCAATACCACCATCGCCAGCAAACCACTTTGCGCCAACTGCGCACCAACCTGTGGCCCAGTATAAGACACCTGAGTAATCTGCGCCTGAGAGCCTAAGGCAGCCTGCACCGTTTTGGCCAGCTTCTCTTGAGTCGTCTTATTATCACTGGTGACAGCTTCTTGCGCGCCGTGCTCTGGCGCCAATGTGATGCGTAAATCCCGTGGCGAACCGAACGTGACCACATCGACATGCTCAATACCGGCCTTCTTAAGCTTTGCTCTGACCTGATTCAAATCAGGTGTCGTGTGGTAGCTCATTTGAATAGCATAACCGCCAGTAAAATCCAGCCCCCAGTTAATGCCGCGAATAGCAATTGAGGCAAATGATGCGATGATCAATACTAGTGACAAGACATAAGTCCAACGACGAATGCCCAGGAAATTGATTTGTGTTTTTTGTTTAAAAAATTCCATAATCAGATTCCTATCGATAAGCGTTGCACATTACGAGCACCATAGATCTTATTTACAATACCGCGCGTTACGGTAATTGAGGTAAACATTGAGGTGACAATACCGATCATCAAAGTTACCGCAAACCCTTTCACTGCCCCTGTTCCAATAGCGAATAAAATCACTGCTGCAATCAGCGTGGTGACGTTGGAGTCAACAATCGTAGCAAAAGCACGCTCATAACCGGCATGAATAGAAGCCTGCATGGAATTGCCATTGCGTATCTCTTCACGAATACGCTCAAAGATCAACACATTGGCATCAATAGCCATACCCACGTTCAACACAATACCGGCAATACCGGGTAATGTGAGTGTTGCACCCGGCAATAATGACATCACCGCAACGATAAAAACCAAGTTTAACAGCAATGCAATATCTGCAATCACACCAAATAACCGGTAATAAATCGCCATAAAGATCACCACCAATAACATGGCAACGGTGACAGAAATTTCTCCCATTTTAATATTCTGCAAACCCAATGTCGGCCCAATGGATTTCTGCTCGGCAATCTGCACCGGCGCCGGCAATGACCCAGCACGAATCATCAACGCCAAATTTTGCGCCATACGCGAGCTGCCTATCCCCGAAATTTGGAAACGAGATGGTAGCTGAGATTGGATAGTGGCTACATTAATAATCTGCTGATGCGTCTGAGTAGTAGTAACGTCTTTGCCATCTACTTTGTGTTTGCTAAACGTTTTTTGCACTAAAACAAACGCCATACCTTTACCCACATTTTGCCCGGTCACACGGCTAAACTGGGCAACCTGTGGGCCACTGATAGTCACATTTACCACCGGCAACCCAGAGTTTTGATCATAACCGGATGAGGCGCCGGTAATGGCACTACCGGTAAGAATAACACGGTTTTTCAATACATATGGCTGATCTGATTTGGTATAATACACACTCGAGCCAATAGGCACATTGCCATTAACCGCAGCATTTACATCGGCACTTTCATTTACCAGCATAGCCTTGAGCGTTGCAGTACCACCAATAATCGATTTAGCCCGTGCTGCATCTTGTAACCCAGGTAGCTCAATCACTACACGATCAGAGCCTTGGCGTGCTACATGCGCCTCTGCCACACCCAATTCATTAACACGGTTACGCATGACTTCCAGTGTCTGCTGTACAGCATAGCTTTTAATATTGTTCAGTTCGGATTGTGATAACGTCACACCCAACTGATATGCCCGGCCAACCTGCTTTTCAGTCAACATGGTTTGTTGGAACTTATCACGAATATAATCTTCTGCCCTATCGCGTGTGGGGGCATCGCGAAAGTCAATGTTAATCCGTTGACCGGCTTTATCCACGGCCAAACCAGCATAGTGAATATCAGCAACACGCAGATCAGTGCGCAATTGGGAGGCGATGTTGTTTAAGTGATTTTCTACCACTGTTTGCATATCAACATCGAGCAAGAAATACATTCCGCCACGCAAGTCCAAACCGAGTTTCATCGGATAGGCACCGATCGCTGCCAGCCATGCCGGGCTGTTTGGCGCCAGGTTAATGGCTACTGATGCTGATTTACCCAGAGCTTTTTCCAACAATTCCTGTGCTTTCATTTGCTCAGTAGTGTCCTTAAAGCGCATCTGCATTGAATATTTTTCTTTAGTTAAACCAAAGTAAGCAATATGATGCGCTTGTAACACCGAGGTGGCTTTATTTACCAACTCAGCGGTAAGCAGATTACCGCCTTTAGGCGAGATCTGCACTGATGGGCTTTCGCCATAAATATTAGGCAAGGCATATAACAAGGCAACCACAACCAGCACCACGATCACAATGTACTTCCATAAAGGAAAATAATTAAGCGGGGCATTACTTCTGGGCATATTCAACATCAGCAGGCTCCAGGGAGGCAATTATAGCGACTTCACCGTGCCTTTAGGCAGGATATTGGCAACAGCTTGTTTTTGGATTTTAACTTTAACGTCTTTAGCAATTTCCAGCTCAACCATACTGTCGGCCACTTTGCTAACTTTGCCGTAAAGTCCGCCGATAGTACTCACCTCATCACCAGCACTTAAAGAGCTCATCATGCTTTTTTGTTCTTTATTGCGTTTCATCTGCGGGCGGATCAGGAACAACCAGAACACTACAATCATAACTACAATCATGACCATTGTTGGCAGGCTACTATGTTGTGGCACTTGCGTAGTGGCAGCAGTAGTACTGCTATCCGCTGCCGGAATTTGAGCAAAGGCACTGATTGATGCCATAGCAGCGGTTAAACCGGTAAATAAACGACGCATGATGGTCTCCTTAATATTAAGCTTAGTAACAACATAAACCCTGCGATGATAATCAATTCACAATAGTAGCGCAATGTGGCTCATGTCATCTGTACTATCACGAAGTGCTCAGACGCGGGATGCCTATATTGCCCTTATATTATGTTCAAGCAACAAACGCACCCCATAAGCCTCGTGGTGCTTGAACATTTGATGCAAATAAGCCTTGGAGTAATGTTGACACGCTCGACATTGGCAGGCTGGGTCTAATGGGGTGATATCATGATGGAATTGGTCATCGAGACAATCCAATGTTTGGTCACCTACTAAAGCCCTGCCCTGCAACGCTAATTGTACCGCCTGGTCATTAACATTGATGCTGCCTGTGTCTTGCCACTGCAATTGATGCGCTTTACACACTTCATTTTGTGCGCACTGCCATTGCACTTGCTGCAAAGCGACAATCTTCTGCTTATTACGACTCAGACAGTGTATCGGCACTGTAAACGAGACCACTTCTCCTAGCCCCATTTGATACTGCCATAGTACCCAGCGCGCCGGTGTCACCTGCACACTATTGCCCTGAGCATCTTTGATTAAAACGCCCTGCTGATTCGCTTGAATACGATTTTGGATAAAATCTTCATCACGCCCCAATACAGGAATGATTGCACCTGACCAATTGAACCAACGCGCTAAGCCACCCAAGCCAATAATAAACTCAACCCCTGGCGATAGAATTAACGCTGCCATATTAACAGCTATTGTGTCCACCCCTGCACCCTGCAGCTCCTCTGCCAACAAGTGTTGTTCAACCAAGTATGGTATTGTTTTCATCTCTACCTACACAATCAACATAGCATCGCCATAACTGAAGAAACGGTACTGCTGTTCAATAGCGTGGCTGTAAGCTGCCAGCACTTTCTCACGGGAAGCAAACGCACTCACCAGCAACAATAACGTCGAACGCGGCAAATGAAAATTAGTCACCATGCCATCAATCACTTGAAAATTAAATCCAGGATAGATAAAAATATCCGTCTCCCCTTGATAAGGCTGCAACTTACCTGACAAAGCTGCCGTCTCCAATGAGCGCACTGTCGTCGTCCCAACAGCAATAACCCGGCCACCGCGTTGCTTAGTTAGCATAATTTGCTCACAGACTGATTGCGACACCTCAAGCCACTCCTGGTGCATGACGTGCTCT
>JANQIS010000224.1 GCA_028282045.1 Gammaproteobacteria bacterium | reverse complement strand
GTGCTTAATGCAGTGCATTTGGCTGAGACAAACCCTTTGAACCTGAAGAGGTTAGGACCTACGCAGGGAGTGTTAATGAGCGCTTTTTATCAGTTGATGTTGCTGACCAACCAGTGTACATCGTTACCAGAATATTTGCAGTTTATTACGCGCTGTGTTCGTGCCGGTGTCTCGTGTGTGCAACTGCGTGAAAAATATCTGTCATCGGATGCATTATATGATTTTGCCATACAGCTCAAACAGTGCTTGGCGCCTTATGCAGTACCTTTAATTATTAACGATGATCTTAGTCTGGCTTTAGCAATTGATGCTGATGGTGTGCACCTTGGTCAGTCTGATGGGGATATCCATGAGGCCAGAGCGCAACTAGGGGCTAATAAAATCATCGGTGTTTCAATTAATACCTTAGCAGAACTTGAATTAGCCAATACCTTGCCCGTTAACTACGTTGGTGTTGGCGCAATTTTCCCAACCCGTAGTAAGCCCGACGTTAAAACGATTTGGGGCATTGAGGGCCTGCGTCAGGCATGCATGCTGTCACATCATCCGGTTGTTGCCATCGGAGGGATTGATAGCACCACCGCCCAAAGGGTCATGGATGCTGGTGCTCAAGGTATCGCCGCTATCGGTGCGCTACACCGGGCCACAGTGCCAGAAGATGAAATTCAATACATTAAACAAGCCATAATACAATGAGCCGGGATTCGGCGTCTTTATGCATTTTACAAGGAGCATGATATGTCAGAGACTTTGTTGCCAATACTCAAGCAACTGCGTAGCCAAAAACCAGTGGTGTTATGCCTGACTAATGTCGTCACTATGGATCTGGTAGCTAACGGATTATTAGCATTGGGTGCGGCGCCGATTATGTCATTATGTGATACTGAGCTGCTTGAGTTAATACCTATTGCCCAAGCCGTCTACCTCAATATCGGTACACTCGATGAAGCGTTTATTGAGCGTTGCCAACAGGCGCAAGCATTGGCCAAACAATGTCACAAACCTCTGGTGCTTGATCCGGTTGGTGCCGGTGCCAGTGCCATACGTACACAAACAGCGCGCGATTTGTTGGTGCAAGCTGACATCGTTAAAGGTAATGCCAGTGAAATTATGGCATTAGTGGATGACGCGGTGGTGACACAAGGAGTCGAATCAACCTATACAACAGATGCTGCTTTAGCAGCAGCAAATCACATTGCCAATACCTATGGCAATATTGTGGTGGTATCCGGTGCGATAGATCATGTGATCAGTGCAACACGCAGTGCTGAGATGAACTTGGGTGATGCCATGATGGGTAAAGTGACCGGTATGGGGTGTTTGCTGGGTGCTTTAATAAGTGCTTTTACAGCCATAACAGAGGATCATTTCCAAGCAGCCTATTGTGCAACGCAGTATATGGGACAATGTGGCAGTTTGGCGGCGGCAAATGGCCCTGCTACATTTCGTCGCTGCTTTATTGATGCCTTGTATTGTGAGGCTACGCTGCAGACAATGAATCGAGCCGTATGATGCCGGTGTGTTTAACAATTGCCGGCTTTGATGGTTCTGGTGGTGCAGGATTACAAGCCGATCTGAAAACCTTTATGGCGCTGGGGTGTTATGGTACTTCGGTACTCACCTCACTGCCAGTGCAAAATACTTGTGGTGTTCAAGTTTGTTATAGTATCCCTGTCGCGGCGGTTAGCGAACAACTTAAGACCGTTTGTGAAGATATTCGCCCCGATGCAATCAAAATCGGCATGGTACAAAATATTGCTGTGATTGAAGTGGTGGCAGCGTTTTTGCAGACATTAAACCCTGAGATTCCGATTGTGTTAGACCCCGTATTAGTCGCTAAAAGCGGCGACCATTTATTACAACCCGAAGCAATAGCTGCACTGCAAACTCAACTGTTGCCCCAAGCCACTGTGATAACGCCTAACCTGCCTGAGGCCCAGGCTCTGGCACAGCAATCAACACAGGATTTGGCCGTTTTGGGCCGGGCCTTGCTGGCTAAAGGTGCACAAGCGGTGCTGATCAAAGGAGGGCATTTTCATGATGCCGTTTGCTCTGATGTACTGTTACAACACGATGCAGCCCCGATAATCTTACGTGCTAAGCGCATTGAGACCCGTAATAACCACGGCACTGGATGTACTTTATCGGCTGCATTAGCCGCCATGCTGGCGCAAGGCTATACCTTGCCCAAAGCCTGTCACATTGCTAAGCAGTATCTGTGGCAAGCCTTATTAGCAGCGCAGCACGATCATTACGGTCAAGGCCATGGGTCAGTGCGCCACGGGTATGCAGTAATTCCGCCATTGAATATTTTTAAGGAGCAATAATGACTAAACTATCCCAGCAAGCCTGGCAGCAAGTGCAACCATTGCGTACCAAAATCCGCCAACACCCTTTTAATCAAGCATTGCAAGAGGGCAGTTTGTCCAGAACGATATTTTATTATTACATTGAACAAGACGGTTACTACCTACAGGATTATGCGCGTGCTCATGCACTGATTGCCAGTCGTATTGCAACGCCATTTTCCGAATTGTTTTTGCAATTTGCCCAAGCCACTGTTGCTGTTGAACAAGACACAGTACATCAACACTTTAAGTCTCAACCTGATTATCAACAAACCGGCCGACGCAGCTTGGCAACCCTGGCTTATACGCAATACCTGCTGAGCACTTGCACGCTCGAGCCAGTAGCTGTGTCGGTAGCTGCAATCTTACCTTGTTGTTGGATATACCAGGAAGTAGGGCAGTACATAATTCAATATGCTGGCGATGATAACCCTTACCGGCAGTGGATTGACACTTATGCCAGTGATGAGTTCGCTACAGTAACACAACAGATCATTGCAGTGTTTGACTGTTTGGCAGATCAGGCAAGTACGGTGGTTCATCAGGCGATGTTACAGGCATTTTATACTAGCACATGCCTGGAGTGGCAGTTTTGGCAAGATGCCTACACTGTTCAGCACTTTGATGGTTTTTAATTTAAAGTCGACTATATAGCTTGTGCACATCGCGTCTATGGCGGTGGGCTGCTATCATAATAAAACGATACTCAAGCAACACGCCTATGTGGACTATTCCTAATATCCTGACCTTTTTAAGGCTACTATTAATTCCGGTGTTTATCATTTGTTTTTATTTACCCTGGCCAAACTTTCGCTGGGTCAGTGCTGGGATTTTTCTTTTAGCGGCAATAACCGATTGGTTTGATGGCTATCTGGCGCGTCAGCTAAATCAAAGCTCACCGTTAGGCGCATTTTTAGATCCAGTCGTCGATAAATTAATGGTTGTGGCTGCCTTGCTGTTATTGCTTTCTGAGTATCCTCAATGGTGGATGACAATTGCTACTATAGTGATTGTTGTTCGTGAGATTACTGTCTCGGCATTGCGTGAATGGATGGCCGAGATTGGTCAGCGTGCTGCGGTGAAAGTCTCATTTATCGGCAAAGTGAAAACCACGATGCAGATGGTGGCATTGTTGATCTTGTTGTCACAGCCGGTTGGATTCACAGTCATGACATTTATCGGCTTTATTTGTTTGTTCATTGCCGTATTGATGACACTGTGGTCAATGTGTTTATACTTGTATGCTGCCAGACATGCTTTCCAGTAAGGAGTCTTTATGTTACGAGGTATTACGCCCATAGTCTGTTGTTTGTTATCAACCGTAGTGATGGCTGAAGTGGTTCGTTGCCCAAAGGCCAATCAATTGCAAAAAGTATTTGTAGGAATTTCTCAATCTTATTATTGGCAGGCGCGGGTTGGAGATAGGTTGTTTTCCAGCAATATACGCCGCGATCGCTCCGAGCAGGCGGTGAAGTTCTTACCCCAGGCTTCCTACCTTAATGGCAGTCAGCCGGTATGTGCTTATCAGATCAGCTTGCTGCGTAACAACAAATTAACCTACCGTAATGTGTATTTAGCAGGTAAAGCGGTTGCACCCATGACACAGCAACAAATTAAGCTTCAGCAGCAACGTGATCAGGCGCGTGAGGCTGTGAGCCAGGGAGCTATGGCTTCACAGTGGGTCACACCAGCAGCGCGTCAGAATAATTCACAGCCCTCAACTGTACCGCCAGGGCGCTCTGCTAGTGGGCAGCCATTGCCAAGCTATGCTCCCGGGCACCCTTAAAAAAACACACTTAGGTTAGCTGTAACTTTTCCATAATAAAAAGATCCAGCCACCTTCTGTTGGCTAGTGCGTGTTTAAGCTGGAAATAACCCATATGACCACCATAACGGGTTTTTGTTGTATGAACATTATATGGCAATGCCATGTTCTCAAGGCAACTGCTATCTACGATAGGGTCATCTTCACTAAACAAGATTTCTGTTTGACAGCGGATGCTGTCCAAATAGGCATGGCTACTAGCTTGCTGATAGTAATCGTGTACGTCCTTAAAGCCTGAATGTGGTGCAGTGTAGTAGTCATCGAACTGCCAAAAACTATCATGAGTGCGAATGTCAGGGATGGGGCCCAGCTCAGGGAACTGCCGGTGACGTTGCTGTACAAATGTTTTGAGTGCCTTAATAAAATGTTGTTGGAATAGATGGTTGTTCGGTAGATTAATGCGATGCGCTGACTGGGCGATATCGATAGGTGGGCATATGGCGATTACCTGGGATAACTGTGGCAAGGTGTCTTGTAGCTCACCTGCAGCTTTAAGCGCAATGTTGCCACCTTGAGAAAAACCGACCAACTTAAGATGTGCATTGGGGTAGCGTTGTGTCAAATGTTGTAATAAGGCGATTACATCTTCACTGCGGCCACTATGGCATAAGCCTTTGGCCAATGAGTTTATCGAACCACAGCGCCTAAAATTCAGGCGAACTACGCTGTAGCCTTGTCGTAGGGCATGGTAGGTGGTGCGTGTCATATAGGGTGCGTGGTCGCTACCGAGCAAGCCGTGGCAGAGAACTAAGACCGGTGTGGTTGCATTGGCACCAACCGGTCGGTTCTCTAAGTAAACCAAATGATCCCCATCAGATAATGATACGAAATTGACTGGAGCTGGAATCCTTTTGGGGGTGAGAAATCGGGCGCCCAAAATAGTTTGCAGTTTCGGATTTTTTATTAAAGCACCTGGCTTAAAAATCACAGAATGTAAGGCCTATGATGATAATAGTATCATCATAGGCCGATCGACAGGTTAGTCAATATAGTCTTCCTCAACCAACATTTTGCGGTCAAAAAGCAGATCACTAGTAATGTTATGTGATTTGGCTATTTTCGCTAATTTTTTGATGGCCTCGATTTGAATTTGTCTGACACGCTCACGTGTTAAGCCAATTTGCTGTCCAATGCTCTCTAATGTGCAAGCG
The DNA here is from genome assembly GCA_028282045.1 of Gammaproteobacteria bacterium. Lineage (GTDB taxonomy): Bacteria > Pseudomonadota > Gammaproteobacteria > Francisellales > CACEW01 > JANQIS01. The sequence continues at coordinate 1,699 of JANQIS010000224.1, read as the reverse complement.
TCATAACCATGTAAACCAAAGCGCATAGAAATTACGGTGCGCTGGTTTTCACTTAACATATCGAGCCATTTATCGATGTGGCCACCGAGATTATTTTGGATCAAGTTATCTTCTGGCGATTGCGTGCCTTCAGCCGCGATAGTCTCAATGATGGGGCGGCTGGAATCATCATAGATTTCATCAATAGAATCGACATTCTTAGTTGCTGTGAGCACGCGGCGTACCTCTTCAACGGGCTTATCTAAGAATTTAGCTAACTCTTCCAGGGAGGGTTCTCTTTTGAGCTGTCTTCTCAATTCAGCCATAGAGCGCAGGTGACTGTTCAGCTCTTTTAATACGTGGATAGGCACACGGATAGTGCGTGTTTGATTTAACAGGGCACGTTCAATACTTTGCTTGATCCACCACGTTGCGTAAGTCGAAAACCGAAATCCCAGTTCAGGATTGAATTTATCAACGGCACGCATCAAACCAATGTTGCCTTCTGCTATCAGGTCCAGAAAAGCCATACCTTTGTTCATATAACGTTTTGCCATTTTGACCACTAGGCGCAAATTAGATTCGATCATAACGTCATAAGCTTTTCGATCACCTTGTTGGATTTTAGTAGCAAGCTCAATTTCTTCTTCTGCACTGAGTAGCGGTCGGGATAAGCTATTGAGATAGAGATTAGTAATATCTAACTCTTCACTGGTGTAGTCAGAATAAGCGTTTATAGCCTGACTATTGGCGGCTGGTGCAGTTTCTTCGGTATGTAATTCACTGGATAATGCTTCAGGGTCAAACTCATCTTCAGCATCGATGAGTTCTAATTCAGCAGCTTCGGAAATGGTATGCATAACACGGCCCTCTCACTCATTTCACAAACACAATGGTTGCGGTACTTGTTATGCTATTATTGCGTACCTTTAAATCATTGTTTAATAAAAACGTTGGATTATCAACAGGTTATTTACACTGTTAGGTTGAAAATGCCTTTTTGTGTTTTATTGTTATGATGTTTAGTTTGCAAAACAGAGCTAGCATTTAAATAAAAAAACATTAAGAAGATCAGTTTTATCTTTCAATAGATAAGGCAGTGATTAACCAGCAAAAAATTCATTAAAAACCCTATTTTTTCTTGCGTATTTATATGAAATGTGTAAAATGTCCTTATTGTGATATTTGTATCCGATTTTTACAAGAAAAAATAAGGGGTAAATTTATGGCAGTCTATGTTCTCACAGGTGAGCATATAACGGATGAGGAAATGAATTTGCAGGATGCAATCGAACAATATGTGAAAAGTCAAAATTTGGTAATCGACCAAGAGTTTCAGGATACCCAAAGTACTAAGTTGGATTGGGATAAGCGTTGTATCGGTAAATTGATTAATGGCAAAGCAACAGCAGGTGACTCTATTATCGTTTATGAAGCGGCTGATGTTGCGCGCTCGACATGCCAAATGCTTGAGATTTTGACGGCTGCGGCTGATGCTCATATCCATATTTACTTTGTAAAATATGGGCAGCACTTTGTTGCTCAAGAGCGCAATCGCTTAGCTGACATGCTTGATCTGGTGCAGAATATCGAGAGCGATTTTATTTCACGTCGCACTACTGATGCTCTAGCGCGTCGTCGTGCAGCAGGTTTACCATTGGGTCGTCCTAAAGGTCGTGGTAATAAATCATTAAAGCTAGACAAATACCGTTCTGATATC
>JANQIS010000179.1 GCA_028282045.1 Gammaproteobacteria bacterium | reverse complement strand
AATTATTTAGTTCATTGTATCCAGGGAGTATTATCCCCTGGAGATAGAAATGGCGCCGATATTTGTAGAATGCTTTGGTAAAATCCAAGATCCACGAGTAGATAGGACAAAGAAACATTTACTTTTAGATATCATAGCACTAGGGCTTTGTGCGGTAATAGCAGGAGCGGAAGGATGGGAAGAAATCGAGGATTTCGGCCAAGAGCACTATGCCTGGCTTGATGGGTTTCTGAGCTTACCAAATGGTATCCCTCATCATGAAACAATAAGGCGAGTATTCTGGGTGCTGGATGCAGCACAACTCACAGGCCACATTGATGAACGTTGGCGCAATCTCAATTCGGTGATACGCATCACTGCCACTCGAGAAGAAAATGGTAAGAAAACAAAGGAAAGCTGCCGCAAACACTGACTACCTTGCGCGTGTCATCGCTGAAAATTAGATGCGCTTGCCCTGGAAGACTCCCCTTGTTTTTTTACGCTGGGGTTTTAAGATATAATATATAGTATTGTTTTTTTTTGGAAATCATTATGCTTTTATTTTTAGTTCATGCGGGCTTTTATGATGAGGGATTACATGGAGGAGTATATGAAACTCATACAAACTTCCTTATAGCCGCAGATAACATCCAACAAGCAAAGATAAAAGTTAACCAGGACCCATCTTTCAAAAGCAAAAAAATGCACATTGATAGTATTCAAGAAATACGCTCTGTTATGGGTTATGACATCCAACTAGTGAAGAATGGCAAATCTACTGAGAACGATGTTCAGGCATACATGGGAGCCAACTTAAGAAGACTGGCAGAAAATTAAAATGAATACCCAGAAGGTGGCATTTTGTACTTTATTTAATGAGGGGTATGTATCTAGGGGCTTGGCATTGTATGAGTCGATTCACCGTTTCATGCCTGAGTCACAGTTTTATATATTTGCATTTGACGATGTAACAGAAGCGCTTTTAAAACAATTAGCATTACCCAACGTAACAATTGTTGGTCTAAAAGAGTTTGAAGATGATGAGCTTTTATCTATAAAGTCCAGTAGAAATATGACCGAGTATTGCTGGACCTGTTCTTCATGCATTGTCGATTACGTGTTAGATAACTACTCAGTAGATTCTTGTACTTACCTATAAACCTGGGCTATCAGAACGTGGAATTAAAGATTCTAGTTGCAGTTGATTGTGCGGGTGGAAGTATCGCATATCCAACACCAGTTGATTTTAGGGATCATGCTCCAAGAGTCAATGGCCTTTTAGGTTAGTTGATGATAACTATCACCGCTATAACATTTATTTGAGCATGGCATGGATAGCCATATTGGCGGCCACAATTTCAAGGTTGTGGCCGCCTCTTGTGCGGTGGGTGATGCACCAAACTTTATGCGCAAAAATGTGACATTTGAGTATTGATTATTCTGTATCTGTTGGCAGGCGCGGTGCTAATGGTTGTTATGAATGGTCTTAAAAAGGTGACAAAATGTAACTACTCCCATATAATACCCGGCAACCTGTGGCCCAATTTGTATCATTCATGTCATTAACCCTGATCGGTTTAAGCCATCATCACACGCCTATTGCATTGCGTGAGCGTGTTTGTATCACGACTGATCAACTACCCGCAGCATTGCAATCATTAGAAGAGCACACCAGGCAAGCTGTGATTTTGTCGACTTGTAATCGTACTGAAATCTTGGCGCACGGTATTTGTCCGCAAGGGTTACTACATTGGTTAGCGGCTTATAAACGGCTCGATACCGCACAGTTAGAGCCTCATGTTTACATGCATCATGCTGCTGTTGCTGTGCATCACGCCATGCGCGTTGCTTCAGGACTGGACTCAATGGTGTTGGGTGAGCCACAAATTCTCGGCCAATTCAAAACCGCGCTGCAAACCGCGCGCGATCATGATATGGTCAAAGCTGAGCTGGATCACACTTTCCGGCATATTCTCAGTGCTGCCAAAGCAGTACGTACTCAAACCAGTATCGGTTACTGTCCGGTATCAGTAGCATTTTCAGCGGTCAGATTAGCTGAGCAAACACAATGTCCACTGGCACAACAACATGCAGTCCTGATTGGTTCGGGTGAGACGGTTGAATTGCTTGCCAAGCATTTGACCACTGCTGGCATTGGTAAGCTATCGGTGGTTGGCCGTAATGTTGAACGGGGTGCAGCGATTGCTGATGATTATCAGGCTCATTGTCATGCTTGGACAGAGCTATCTACTGTGCTCGCTACAGCAGACATAGTCATTTCAGCTACTGCGGCATCCGATGTGATTATTGATCTATCGCTGGCGCAACAAGCCTGGGTTGATGGAGGCCAACGTCGCATCATTGATCTGGCAATGCCTCGAGATATTGATCCTGCGGTTAGTACGCTACCAGGTATTGAGTTACATTGTCTGGACGATATTCAAAAGGTCATCAATACCAATACATTGCAACGTACCCAGGCAGCCATGCAGGCTGGTGAGATATTGAAAGCACATCTGGGGCAATATATTACATCGTATCAGGAGCGTCATGCGGCAGATACTATCACCGCGTTGCGTGGACAATTGCAAGGCATCCGTGATCATGAACTCTCACAGAGCTTACAACGTATTGCTGCTGGCGAGGACCCAACCGATGTCCTGCAGTCTTTTGCCCATAGCCTGACGAATAAATGGTTGCATCAGCCCAGCCTACAACTTAAAGCTGCCTGTACTGAAGGTAATACTGAACTGCTTGAGAGTGCCAAGCAATTATTCGCCATCGAGCATTAGACTATTTTTAAAGGAGTCAGTGTCGCATGAAAGATTCAATGCGCCATAAATTACAGCATCTGAGTGAGCGCTTTGAAGAGTTACAAGCACTGTTGGGCACGGCTGAAGTTATCAATGATCAGAATACTTTTCGTGATTACTCTAAGGAATATGCACAACTGGAGCCTATCGTTAAGTGCTTTAACCAATTTACCCAGGCCGAGGACAGTCTGACGACAGCACAAGAGATGCTGCAAGATAATGATGTGCAGATGCGCGAGCTGGCACAGGAAGAATTGAAAACAGCCCAGCAAGATATGGCTTGCCTGCAAGAGACATTGCGTATTCATATGTTGCCCAAAGACCCTAATGACACGGCTAATGTGTATTTGGAAGTGCGTGCCGGTACGGGCGGTGATGAAGCTTCTATTTTTGCCGGGGACTTGTTTCGCATGTATTCACGTTATGCTGAGAGCAAAGGTTGGCGCGTTGAGTTAGTCAGTGCCAATGAAGGAGAACACGGTGGCTTTAAAGAAGTCATTGCACGTATCAGTGGTGATCATGTCTATTCACAACTGAAGTTTGAATCCGGTGCCCATCGGGTGCAACGTGTACCGGTAACAGAGTCACAAGGGCGTGTGCATACCTCAGCTTGTACGGTAGCAATCATGCCGGAAGTGGAAGAGATTGATTCTGTTGACATTGATCCCAATGACTTGCGTATCGATACTTACCGCGCTTCAGGTGCCGGTGGCCAGCACGTTAACAAGACAGACTCAGCGATCCGTATCACCCACCTGCCCACTGGTATCGTAGTAGAATGCCAGGATGAGCGCTCGCAGCATAAAAATAAAGCTAAGGCCATGTCATTGTTGCAAGCCAAAATGCTGGATGCGCAGCAACAAAAACAACAAAACGAACAAGCACAACAGCGACGTAACTTGGTGGGCTCTGGTGATCGCTCTGAGCGTATCCGTACTTACAATTACCCACAAGGGCGTGTGACAGACCACCGTATCAATTTAACGCTCTATAAACTTGAGGAAATCGTTGCCGGTGATCTGGACCCGGTGATTAAGCCATTGATCCAGGAACATCAGGCTGACTTACTTGCTGAGATGGGTGAATAGCATCTGCATGATATCGGTTCAAACTATTTTACAACAGACACCTCTGCGACGTGACGCGCAGATTTTGCTGTGTCATGTGCTGGAGTGTGATCAAAGCTTTCTTTATGCACACCCTGAGCATGAACTCTCTACGGCGCAAGTTAAACAATTCAACACTTTGCTAAAGCGTCGGCAGCAAGGTGAGCCGATTGCCTATCTGCTTGGCTATCGTGACTTTTGGCAATTGCGTCTTGAGATCACACCAGAGGTATTAATCCCGCGTCATGAAACTGAGTTATTAGTAGAAACTGCTCTGGCACGCTTGCCTAAGTCACATTGTCAGGTGGCTGATTTAGGCACTGGATCAGGAGCGATTGCCTGTGCCTTGGCTTATGAACGACCACAGTGGCAGGTGGTTGCAACAGATCAATCAACTGCAGCATTGGCGTTAGCACAAGCTAATGCTAAACGATATAAACTTTCTATTCGTTTTTACCAGGGCAATTGGCTTAACGCATTGCCACCAGGCCAACAGTTCGATGCTATTGTGAGTAACCCCCCATACATTGCGGCGGATGAGCCGCAGTTACAACAAGGCGATGTGCGCTTTGAACCTGACAGTGCGTTGGTGGCGGCACAGCAAGGTCTGGCAGATATCAATACTATTGCTACGCAGGCTTGTCATTATCTTAAGCCTAACGGTTTGTTAATACTTGAGCATGGTTATCGTCAGGGTCAGTCGGTTAGAACACGGTTACAGTCATTAGGCTATAATGCGGTGAACACACTGACAGATCATGCTGGGCACGAGCGTGTTACCTTAGGGGTGTTGCCTGATCCAATGGTATTGGAGTAGCTATCAATCTAGGTACCATAAAATGCCCGGCCCACTTAAGGACTTAGCTTGCGATATTATATTCACTGCATTTTGATTGTTTCAGCTATTTTGATTCTGACCGGTTGTGCCACCACACCACCATTGCAACCGGTGGCTGATCCGCAACAAGCCTGGCTGCAGATACAATCACATCTTAGGCAATTGCAGTCCTGGCAGATCGAAGGGCGCATTGGTATTGAGACGCCCCAGCAGTCACTGAGTGCCGATGCATTATGGGCTCAGCAGCAAAACCGTTATCACATGACTTTCTCCGGCGCACTGGGTCTGGGTACGGTCACCTTGTCAAATCAATCCGGCAACATCGTATTAGTCAATGCCAAAGGAAAACGCTTTGTCGCTGATAGTGCTCCGGCTTTAATGCAACAGCAGTTGGGTTGGTATGTGCCGGTTGCCGGGTTGTATTATTGGGTGCGTGGCTTACCTATCCCTGGTGTTGCCTTACAGCGCCACCTCAACCAATACGGCACACTGCAATCACTCGATCAGCAGGGTTGGCATATTGTATACAACAACTACCGCGATCAGCAGGGTTTTGTATTACCTGGCCGGCTGATCATGACACGTGATAAGCTGCGGGTGGTATTGTTGATTAATCGCTGGGTTGTCAAATGATAATGACTATCAATTTGGTCACTAGGGGTTTATTCTAAAATAGCGCGATCAATTTTTAAAAGGTGAATTATGTCCCACTCTGTTACCGCTATAATTAGCATTGGCGTATTTATTTTACTGTTGTTAGCATTATACGTGATGACCCGTAAAGGGCAGTCGTTTAATCGTCGTACCCTAACGGCTTTGGTCATGGGCCTGGTATTTGGTTTTGTATTACAAAAAGTCGCAGGTGGGCCGCATAGCTCTCTGGTGAAGTACACTGACGGTGCTTTGCGTCTGGTGGGCTCAGGCTACTTGTCATTACTGGAAATGCTGGTGATTCCATTGATTCTGACATCCATTATTCACGCGGTAATGAATATGGGAGCGTTGTGCGGTAAGATCTTGCAGCGCTTGGCGATATTTTCAGTAGGAATGTTACTGGTGATGACGGCTGTTGCCTCAGCAGTGGGAGTGGGTGTTGGTTTGTTATTCCATGTCGGTGTAGGCCTGCAGTTGCCTCATACTGTCCTGCTTCCCAGCCATCATTACACCGGTGTCGTTGATACGTTACTTGGTATGTTGCCGTCTAATCCCATTGCTGCTATGAGCGATGAAAATACCGTTGCCATTGTGGTGTTTGCCGTATTGGTTGCAGTAGCGGGTTTATGGCTATATAAGCTAGAGCCAAAACAGGCACAATCCTTTAAAGACTTTATCAGCTCTGCGTTTATGGTAACCAAAAAGTTGGCGAGCATTGTAATCGCCTTAACCCCTTATGGTGTACTGGCATTGATGGCGCAGGTAGCCTCTACACAAGGTTGGCACTCGCTACTGGCGCTGGCCGATTTTATCGCGGCAATGTATGTGGCCATGATTTTAGTGCTTGTGATGCATTTGATTATTTTAACGTTGCAAGGTCATATGCCTTGGCAGTATTTACGCCGTGCTTATGCGCCGCTGTTAGTGGCTTTTATGACGCGCAGTAGCTTTGCCACTTTGCCTGTTACCGAAGAGACGCTAAATACACGTTTAAACTTGCGCCAAGTAACTTCAACTTTCGTACCCAGTATGGGCGCGACTTTGGGCATGAATGCTTGTGCTGGGGTTTTTCCTGCCATGTTGATGGTCATGGCCATGACCATCACCCACCAACCGATCACTTTGGGTGCAGTGTTGATGGTGATGTTTGTTAATGCACTGGCTTCACTGGGTATTTCCGGTATTCCGGGAACCGCCTTTGTTGCCGCTACAGTTTCTCTTACCACACTTGGCTTGCCCTATGCTGTGGTTGGCTTAGTACAGGGCGTTGATCCTATTATCGATATGGGCCGTACCGCCACCAATGTTAATGGTGTGATGACTACTGCGGTGACGGTGGATCGGTTAATTAAATAAGGTGTTGAGTGTGAGTAACGCTATTTGGTCGTGTTTCAAAAGTGTTGTTCGGATTAAAATTGATCACCTCAACCAGGCACATGGAGGTGATTATAAAGTGGCATACATTCAAGTATGCTGCCCTG
>JANQIS010000116.1 GCA_028282045.1 Gammaproteobacteria bacterium | reverse complement strand
TATACATGAATGCCGGTGCTTTTGGTGGTGAGACTTGGGCTAATGTGGTAGCAGTGCAAGTGCTCAGCCGTGAGGGGACGCTACATTACCGTAGCAAGCAGGATTTTGAGTACGGTTATCGCTATTGTCGCGGTTTAGGCCCGCATGAGTGGTTTGTAGCAGGCGTGTTTGAATTCGCACCTGGTGTGGCGCAAGAGAGCTTGGATAAGTTGAAAGGCTTGCTGGCGCAGCGGGCAGATACACAACCAACGGGTAAGCCGTGCTGTGGCTCAGTATTTCGTAATCCCCCGGGGGACTACGCCGGACGCTTAATTGAATCATTGAATTTAAAAGGGTATCAGATCGGTGGTGCGCAAGTATCCGAGAAACATGCTAATTTTATTATTAATACGGGGGATGCCACGGCACAAGATGTGTTGCAGTTGGTCAGTTACCTACAGCAGCGTGTCAAAGAAACCTATGGCATTGAATTACAAACGGAAATGAAATATCTCAGGAGTCCTCAATGATCAATGATTATGGCAAGGTGGCTGTTATTTATGGAGGCAATTCTGCCGAGCGGGAAGTATCGATTGATTCAGGCAAAGCAATTTTAGCAGCGTTGCATCATCAGGGTATTAATGCTTATGGCATTGATGCGGCTGATCATCTGATACAACAATTGCAAAAAGATCAATATGATCGGGCTTTTGTTGCTCTGCATGGTCCGCAGGGTGAGGATGGTGCTGTACAAGGTGCATTGCAATGGTTGGGCATCCCTTATACAGGCAGTAACGTTATAGGTTGTGCTATCGCTATGGATAAGGTTCGGTGCCTGCAGGTATGGCAGGCAAACAATCTGCCGGTACCGCGCTTTGCTCCGGCATTTTCTGCTGATCCGACACCATTTCAAGATTGGCATCTGCCGTTGGCGGTAAAGCCCGTCTATGAAGGCTCTAGCATTGGTTTGACCAAGGTAAAAACCTGGGAACAATTCGCCGCTGCGTTTACTCAAGCTAATCAGTATGGTCCGGTGATGGTGGAAAAATGGGTTACAGGGCGTGAATATTGCGTGGGTATTGTCGGTGAGACAGTTTTGCCCGCCATTTGGATAGATCCGCAGCGTGAGTTTTATGATTATATAGCCAAATACGATAAACACAGTGGCACGCGCTATCACTGCCCTAGTGAGTTAAGCCCGGAAAAAGAGCAAGAGATTCAGCATTTATGCCGACAAGCCTTTGATGCAGCAGGTTGTAGCGGTTGGGGGCGCATTGATGTCGTTGCTGATGAGGCTGGAGATTTCCATTTGATGGAAATCAATCCAACCCCAGGCATGACAGTAACCAGTTTGGTACCCAAAGCAGCCCAACATATCGGTTGGTCATTTGAACAGTTATGTGCCACGATTTTATCGCAAACTTTGATTTGCCGATCGATACAGATGGCATCAAAAGCTATGGCAGCGAGCAGTTAATATGCGGTGGATCAACCAGCGTTGGGCCATCCTTTCTGTCACACTGGTTGTACTACTTTGCCTTGTTGCCTGGGGCGCCTTACAGTACCTGCGTCTACATCAAGCCTTTCCTTTGAAAAAAGTGACGATTACCGGCGCGTATCAACAGATTGGTAAGGCACGCCTGCAGCAAGGGTTGATGCCATTTTTAGATAAGGGTCTGTTGAACGTGAGCACGGATAAAATCCGTCACTGGGTGCAAAGCCACTACCCTAGTATCAGTGACGTTGATGTGAGTTATACCGGATTTAATAACGTGCGTATCCATCTGCAACAACATATTCCTATTGCCAAATTACCCGATGGTGAGCTGTTGAGTATTTCCGGTCAATATTACAAACCGGTTTTACCTGTCGATACCAGCCATATTCCTCTACTCAAGACAGACAAAATTGATGTACAAAAATGGATGCAACAATACCACCATTGGCAGGCAGCATTATTGCCGCTGCAATTGCATATCACCCAAATACAACATGATGTCAATGGCTGGCGTATTGAGCTTAATCAACATATCAGCCTCATGCTGGGAAGAGATGATATTATCCGGCGTTTTAAAACCTTTATTAAAATTTATCCCTACTTAACGGCGCAGGCGCCCAAACATAAACAATTAGCTTACATTGATCTGCGTTATCGTCATGGGTTTGCTGTACAGTGGCAGAGGGTGAAAAATGATCGGCATGCAGTCAAGACAAAATCAAACTAAATAATGCATGAAAATCAGTGAGTTATATTGATTGCGCCCCGTTATGTGCTAATTCTGACCAATGGGTCGAAGTTACTGGTGTTGTGAGACTCTGCGCACTGTACTACTATATAATGAATACATTCAAAACCAGCGGTAGGAGATGGCGGTACATGTCTAGAACGCCAGACAAAAATTTAATTTGTGGCATTGACATCGGTACGTCCAAGGTGGTTGCGTTAGTGGCAGAAGTTGCAGACAACGATACCTTGCATGTGATTGGTGTTGGTGTGCAGCCTTCACGCGGACTTAAAAAAGGTGTCATTGTTAATATCGACACTACCGTCAAGGCAATTCAGGCGGCTGTTGAAGAAGCAGAGCATATGGCCGATTGTGAAATTTCCACAGTCAGTGTAGGTATTGCCGGCAGCCATGTTCATAGCTTCAATTCTAACGGCGTGGTAGCTATTCGTGATCAGGAAGTATCAAATGCTGATGTCGAACGGGTGATTGAAGCGGCCAAGGCGGTTGCTATTCCTGCGGATCAGCGTATTTTACATATTTTGCCTCAGGAGTTTCTTATTGATAACCAGGAAGGGATCAAAGAGCCGGTTGGGATGTCTGGTGTGCGTCTGGAAGCGAAAGTACATATTATTTCCGGCTCTATCAGTGCAGCACAGAATATTGTGAAATGCATTAACCAGTGTGGCCTGGAAGTGTCTGATTTAGTGTTGGAGCAATTGGCTTCCAGCTATTCGGTGCTGACAGAAGATGAAAAAGATTTAGGGGTTTGTTTGGTTGATATCGGAGGGGGGACTTCTGATATTGCCGTTTTCACTGAAGGTGCCATCCGCCATACGGCAGTGATTCCGATTGCCGGCTCTCAGGTCACCAGTGATATTGCCCATGCGTTGCGCACACCAACGCAATATGCTGAAGCGATCAAACGCCAGCATGGCGTGGCATTAACTTCCATGGCTCGCGACGATGAATCCATTGAAGTACCGGGAGTGAGCGAGCGTCCGGGCAGGCGTCTGTCCATGCAAACCCTGGCTAGTGTAATTGAAGCGCGTTACGAAGAACTGTTTCAACTGATAGATCGTAATCTTAAAAACAGTGGCTTTGCCAATGATCTGTCGGCCGGTATTGTGTTGACCGGTGGCTCAAGCAAACTACCTGGTGTATTAGAATTGGCAGAAGAAGTTTTTCGCATTCCCGTCAGACTGGGTGTGCCGCAACATACCACAGGGTTAAACGATGTGGTTTGTAATCCGATTCATGCAACAGGTGTTGGTTTGCTGCAATATGCTTTGCAACAACAGGGTGCAAGCAGTGAGGTGACGTTTGATGAGCCGGTTTTAAGTGATGCAAATAGTGTCTGGGCTCGGATGAAAAGTTGGTTTTCCCGCCATTTTTAGGTTTGATTAAAAGTAAAGGTAACGCACATGGCTAATAAATATGAGATTTCTGAAACGCTTCTTGATAATGCCGTTATCAAGGTTATTGGCATCGGGGGTGGCGGTTGTAATGCCGTTGAGCACATGCTCAGTCAAAACATTGAGGGCGTTGAGTTTCTCTGTGCCAACACCGATGCACAAGCACTGAAAAATAGCTCAGCACGTAATGTCGTACAACTTGGCTCAGAGCTGACTAAAGGTTTGGGTGCCGGTGCTAACCCTGAGATTGGTAAACGTGCCGCTCAAGAAGATCGTGCCCGGGTGCAAGGCATTCTTGAAGGTGCTGATATGGTGTTTATCACCGCAGGCATGGGTGGTGGTACTGGTACAGGTGCTGCGCCGGTGATTGCTGAGATTGCTAAAGATCTGGGTATTTTGACCGTTGCGGTTGTAACGCGCCCATTCCCATTTGAAGGCCGCCGCCGTGCTGCTGTGGCCGAGCAAGGTATCGCGGAATTAGCACAGCGTGTTGACTCATTGATTATCATCCCTAACGAAAAATTGCTCAATGTATTGGGTAAGAACATTAGCCTGCTGGATTCATTCAAAGCCGCTAATAATGTATTGCAAGGTGCCGTGCAAGGTATTTCCGAGCTGATCACACGTCCAGGTTTGATTAACGTAGACTTTGCTGATGTGCGCACTGTGATGTCGGAGATGGGCATGGCGATGATGGGAACAGCATCGGCTGCCGGTGAAGATCGTGCACGTGAAGCGGCTGAAGCGGCGGTTGCTAGTCCATTGCTCGAAGATATTGCCTTATCGGGTGCTAAAGGTGTGCTGGTTAACATTACGGCGGGTATGGATATGTCCATTGGTGAGTTTGAGGAAGTGGGTGAAGTCATTAAGAGCTTTACTTCTGATGAAGCCACGGTGGTGGTAGGTACCGTGATTGACCCTGATATGCGTGATGAGTTACGAGTGACTATCGTAGTAACCGGATTGGAAAATGTCGGTTCACGCGGGGGTGGGGAACAGGTTGAGAATATACGTCATGTTGGTGGCTCTGCGGTCAAACCAATACCGGCTCAGCAAGCACCACAGCGAGTGGCGCGTCGTTCAGAGTCTGTTGATGTCAATCAAGATGCTGATTATCTCGATATTCCGACATTCCTACGCCGTCAGGCAGACTAAGCATATAAGGTGAAGCAGCACACCATTGCACGGACTATTTCATTAAAGGGTGTTGGTATTCACTCGGGTAAACCAGTGCATATGACATTGAGCCCTGCAGCAGAGCATACGGGCATTCGTTTTCAACGCCTGGATTTGCCAGAGCAGCCTGTTATCAAAATGGCCGTGGATGCAATTTGTCAGGAACCTATGTGTACAGTGCTGGTGGACAACAATATGCGCATTGCCACCATTGAGCATCTAATGGCTGCATTGGCTGGCTTGGCCGTGGATAATGTACTGATTAGCTTGGATGCGCCGGAAGTCCCCATTATGGATGGCTCCAGTGCCCCATTTGTATTTACCTTAGAATCAGCTAATGTGGTGGCGCAATCGGTAGAGCGTAAGATGTTGGTGATACAAAAACCGGTTAAAGTAACGGATGGTGAGCGTTGGGCGCAGTTAGAACCAGCCAAACAATTGACGTTTAGCATTGATTTTAGTTTTGATCACCCTGCCGTTGACTTTTATAATCAACACATTGACTTTACTTTTAATCGTGCCTGTTTTGTCAAGCTGATCGCGCGTGCGCGCACCTTTGGTAAAGCATCTGACTTAACCTATCTTCATCAGAATAATTTAGCACTGGGAGCCAGCCTGGATAATACCGTTGGTTTAGGGGATGATGGTGTGATGAACCCAGAAGGATTACGGTTTAAAGATGAATTTATCCGCCATAAAGTGCTCGACGCCATTGGTGATTTATACGTTGCCGGCCCGATTTTAGGTCACTTTAGCGCAAACAACCCCGGACATGCCTTAAATAATGCTTTGTTGAGGGCAGTGTTGGAGGATGACAGTGCCTTTGTGTGGAGCTAATACTTAAATGGGTTATAGTTTGTTTGGTAATCATAGACATCAATATTCTCAGATTTCTTAATATGCTGAGAGATTAATGCGACAGGCCAAGCAGAAATAACTGAGAAGATAGCCTTAATAGCAAAAGAAGCGAAAATAATACCAACTTGGAATAAAGACTAGCATACAAAGCGCTCATAAAAAGCTGTAACGGTTCGATTTGCAGGGAGCAGTGTATCAACTACTGGGTCGGCTGCAGCCGCTGCAGCCCCAAGTGAGTTACCGCCAGATTTCCAAGCAGTTTCAAATTCGGTAAACTGGTCTGCTGTGCATTCTACAACAACCCAGGAGCGACTTTTCCACATGGGGCCTTGATCTGGGTCATCAACGACACTCCAAG
>JANQIS010000057.1 GCA_028282045.1 Gammaproteobacteria bacterium | reverse complement strand
TAAATAAAAATTTTAAGGCAACAGAAAGTTGATATTCTCAGAGCTGCCATGGAAACATAAAGGCTATTTAGTATGCTGGGAAAGCATAAATGGTTCGCTGCTATCATATTACTGCTGACTTTATTGGCTAGCGTTATTGGCTATAAACTGTATCAGCGACACATCAATGATCACTTCAGGGCTGCCGGGATCGAACCGAAGATGATCGTATTTGAAGATGAAGACGAAGAAGATAACGATAAGGTTGGCCCTGGTGAAGATAACCCTAAACACCATCAATGGACACTAGCAGAGGCACAACAGTTTCATCGTGAGCTGCAAAAACTCAAGCATCATCTGACCTCACGTAATGCATTTTCACAGCGCGCCAGTCTGATAAAAAAACAAAGTCAATGGGTTTCCAGAGGCCCTTATAATCAGCCTGGCTGCTGGCAAATGGCAGAATTTGATGAAACTGATAATACTGTTTGGGGCATGACTTGTGCTCACTATCGTGGCCCACGATTTATATTTAAAGGCAGCTTACACGGCGATGACTTTAAATTGGTTTCTGGCAAGTTACCTGATCGCTTTAATGCAGGGATGGTTGTTGTACATCCATCAACAGGCATCCAGCGTTTATTGGTTCCACTCAGTTACGGGGGGATTAGTTATACTGATGATGACGGTCAGACCTGGCATAAATCAAATGGGTTGCAAGGCAATATCACTTGGCTGATTGCTAACCGTCAAAATAATGAGGCGCTCTACGCAACAGATGATCAGCGTATCTATGTTTCAACTGACCACGGGGTTAATTTCCGTATATTACAGGACTTTGGTAGCGCCCAACGTATGGCATTGTATTCACCACGCTATAGCAGACAAGCAGGTAGTGCGAATATATATCTAACGCGTCATGGTGGTTTTTATAAACTCGCCCCGGGTCAAAAACAGTTTACCCGTATTGGTAATTGGAGCTTTCAAAATTATCAGCGCTTTAGTATCGGTGGAGATCAGAACTTCTTAGTAATTAGTAATGGGCCCGAGGGTAGTGGTGACATGCTAACCAGCACCGATGGCGGGCAAAATTGGCATAAAACCACGGGCCAAAGCTATCCAGGATTTCACTATATTGCGACAAACCCTGAGAATCCACGTATTATAGTAAGTGGCTATATGAATCCCGAATTTTCTTCTGATGGCGCAGAAAGTTTCCTAAAACCTAATATATGGTGGATGCATCAAATTGCATCACCTGGCAACCAGGATGAGCGCTCGCGCGTTAGGATTCATGCTGACCACCAATCAACCCAGTTTTTTTATGATAAGGATGGTAAATTATTTACATTACATAGCACCGATGGTGGACTATACCGCTCTTATAAAGATTGGACGCTAACCCATGAAAGCCAGTGGAACACCGGACCTGATTACTATCCTTACAAACAACCCAACGAAGTGTATTATAATTTGACACTATACAACACCCCTACCTCGGAGATATATCACCCTCGCGGCATGGCAAGAGGATATAAAAATCCTGATCATATTTTTACCTCGACACAAGATCAAGGCAATCAAATATCTAGCGAGATTATTGGCAATAAGCAGTTATTAAGATTTGTACAAAGCCCTTATGGGGATGGTTCAATATTCTTCCATAGTAATGATCACAAAACCTTATGGGGACAACGCTGGAAAGATGGCCACCTAGAGATTTCAAAACCTTTCAGCATGTATGACAGCCATGGCAACTTCGCTGGAAGTCATAATTGGCAATCGGGCGGACCTTACTACCAGATCCCTGGTGCCACAGGTGATACCAAATACGCTCCTGACGTGCAGAATACTAATAAACTATGGTTCTGGGTTAATACCACACTAAGCTCAGGTACCTGGATATCAGATCATTTCGATTTTAAAACTTTCACACTACCAGGTAGTGGTAATCTTGCTGGTTTTGCACAATCTAAACAGCACCCTGATACTTTATATATTATCCGTGGTAAAACCATATATCGCTCTGTTAATGGAGGTAATAATTGGTCTGCAAGAAACACCATACCGGCCAGCAACACATCATTATGTAAAACGTGGGTATCACCCATCGACTATAATCGAATTCTATTTTATTGCCCAAGCAGTAGTAATAAAGCAGTTTCTTGGTATTCTGTTGACGGCGGCATTACTCTGACCGATGTGAGCGGTGTATTGCCTAATATTGATTATCATGATGCAAACGGTACGGCAATGGTAGGCACGCCAGATGGCCGATACGTATTTATTGGCACCATGTTGGGGCCATTTGTATTTGATACGCAATCCAACCAGTGGTTTTATCTGCTAGATAATGCAACACCAATGTTCTATGCCACTAATATAGATTATATTGCCAGTACTAATACGGTGCGGTTTGCAACGTGGGGTTTGGGCATCTACGACTTTAAAATTAATGGCAATGTAGACACTAAAATACAATGGCATCAAGATAGCGTGGCACTTGATGGCTCACCAGGCGAGCACAGTGCGGGCATTATATGGAACCCGATTACTACCACACCTAATAATGATCATGATGTCACTTTTACCGTTACAGCAGCACCCGGGGGCGCAACGTGCACCACCACCCATAAAGCAGGCGCTAGCCGCAATGATGGTAATGCTTGTGAACTTAAGGGACTGAATGAAAACACCCATTACCAAGTGAGTGTCGTGCCTGATATTACCGGTTATCAACCCGGGGATGCCGGCACAGTAAATCTACAAACCGCTCATGCCATAAAACAAATACAGTGGAACAGCGGCTCAGTTCACACACAAGGCACCCCAGGAGAACACAACGTTAATATCATTTGGAATCCTATAACGGTGATTCCCAATAATAATGAAAATGTAGTGTTTACCGTTACAGCAACACCTGGTGGTGCAACTTGTACCGTGACTCATAATGCCGGCGGTACAGTGAATGAAGGTAATACTTGCCAGCTCCAAGGACTTGCAGCGGGAACAGCCTATCAAGTCAGTGTCATACCTCATGCTGTTGGTTATCAGGATGGTGCCGCGGGTATGACAACAATACATACATCAGCACAGATTGTTTGGCACTCTGATTCTGTCAGTGTTACCCATGTGCAAGAACATAGTGCCACGGTTAACTGGGATTCAATAACAACATTACCCAATAACACACAGGATGTGACCTTTAAGGTGACAACACTGCCTGCCAGTGCGGGCTGCCAAGCGATCCACCGTGCACGAACACCTGCAAGCAATGGCAATAGTTGTCAGCTAACCGGGCTTAATGATAATACACCATACCAAGTTACCGTTACGCCAAGTAGCAGCGGGTATATAGATGGAACTGATGGTATCGCCCATTTTACCACGCTCACCGATACAGGTAGAGTGCAAATCACTTGGCATAATACCTCAGTACACATTGATGGCAATGCCCATGCTCATGATGCTGATATTGTATGGGATGCGCAAACCAACGTTCCGGATAATCATGAGCTTAACTTTGTTGTAACGCTCAACCCTGGCGGCACCGTTTGCCAAATCATTCATCATGCCACAGACCCCTTATTACAACAATATACCTGTCATGTCAGTCATTTGCGTGTCAACACTGACTATAAGATTGTCGTCATACCACATGCTACTGGTTATCAAGATGGCAATGCAGGGATAGTTGATTTGCACACAGCTAATGAAGCACCATCACCCGTAACACCACCAAACAATAGTGGTGGCGGTGGCGGCGGCGGTTCGTCAGCAGGCATTGTTGCTGGCGCGGGTATCGGTGGCGCATTATTGGCAGCGTTACTCTTGTTGATTTAAGGAACTGATACTGCATAACCACCCTTCTATAGCTCATCAAATCAAACTGGATTGGCTATACACCAGGGCACACTCTAACGTTTAATGTGCTTTAAAATCTACCACATTACTTTGGCCTCTCAATTGTCAGGGCATGGGGGCAGTGATAAAATCAGTTGCGATTATGCCACTAAGCAACCAGATAAAGGAAAGTCATGAAACACCGTGAGCCTATCAAAAACATCATGTCTGAAGATGTTGTAGCAGCAGACTATACCAACAAGTTTTCCGACATCCGCAAGTTAATGATTGATGAATACATTAATCATGTACCTATTGTTTCAGAGAATAAGCTGGTAGGTATTATCAGCAGAATTGATATTCTCAAGGCACTTCACAGTGATATTTATATTAAAAATAGCGGTGAGAATGCCCAGAGCCTGGATAATGTGATTGAGATTGAGGATATTATGACCCCCAATCCTCACACTATTAAAGCGCATGACACAGTAGAGCATGCAGTACAATTATTTGACCGATTTGATTTTAATGCTTTGCCAGTTGTCAACGATGAAGGATCTTTGGTTGGAATTATCACAACCAAAGATATTATCGGCTATCTGCTCAAACAATATTAAAGCTATGGCTTAAGCATATAATGGGGTATCTGAAAAGAGTCATTTCCTTCATCTAAGCAACTGATCAATGTAGTTGGCTCTGATCCGGATACCCTAAAAATGTGCTAAGTTAAAATAATCAATATAAAGATCTGCTTTAACCGATTTGATAATTGCCGGTGTTTTTGGAACACAAAGCATATGTAAGTGTGATGCACCTCGACGGTTATTTGTTAAAATATCTGGCTCATCTGAATAGGATAAGTTGCTCAGATTCCAATAGGTAGGCTCTCTCACGTCAAAAGAAGACGCCCCACCCTGATCTATAATTGTTAACGTGCAGTTATAATAACTGTTAAGCCGGTTCTTAACACTTCCATCTTTAAATGTAACCTTATATGAAGATATATCAAGACTTGAAGACCGGTGACTTTCTGAAAGAGGTTGATACAGCTTAAACCAATTATTGTTTGATCCTGAAGTTCTAAGACCATACATTTTATTCTTACCGACTACAGAACCAGAAGCATTATAAACCGTCACCGTATCTGGAGCGGTTGTAACGAAAATTAAATTTGAATAGATATCATCTGGAGTGACTGGCGCAGGACAAGTTATGGTTCTTGGATTATGGCAGGTTCCAAATACCGCTCGGTAATGACTAACTTCTGTTATCCCGGTTCTATACGGTCCAGTAATAGAAAATGAAGACCACCCTGACTTCGAGCCTATATTTATAAAGGTACCTCTAATTATCGGAGTGTAACTTGTCCTCACCAAAGCACCAAAGCACCAAAGCACCAAAGCTATCATGCTCAGTTGTATTATAAACATTACGTGGCACACCATAATTATCAAAATAATAGCAATTATGATAAAATGCATGATCAAAACTAATAAGAAATTGACTACATCTCGGTATAATCATACTGTCAAACGCATATTGTACACTAATCCTTCCAGTCGTTTTGTACGAACCATTATGCAAATAAGTTACATAAGAAATATATGTTTGATCGTTTAAGATAGTAATATTATTTACTCCTGAATATACTTTATTTCCAAAACCAACAGAAGGTATCAGAACAACGATCAGTAAAATTATTGTCATTAAGCTACGATATAAATTACTTGGCTGTGTTTCAAAAGCGTTATTGATCATAACTGGGCCTCCTTGTTCTAAAAGGTATTTTTGTTTGCATAAAGACCAATGATCGTGTCATGCATCAGCTCTGATTTTGAAAAGCAAATAGCCTTTCCGGCAAGATGTTTAATATGGGCATGTAAGGTTAAAAATAACCGTTTGTAGTGATCAGTTTTAACCCGAGCAACATTTTTGAAACACGATCAATTGCTTCTTATATTCATATGTAGTACATGCACTATCTCGTCAAAAACGGTGTGCATATCATCAAATGAAGCCCCACATTGTGAAAGAGCAATATTTTTAAAATATTAATGTACTGTAAAAGGATGTAAAGTAAGCGCTGAACCTAGCACCTCATTGTAGATCGCATTTGCAAAAGAGAAATGACCCTTTTCGGATACCTTCTGAAATTATGAATCTGATTCATAAATCACCAAAAGTGCCACCAGTGTGTTGGCGCTATCACCGGCGCCCAGACTTGTTTGAGGGTCTGGGTTTTCGGTGCATAGTGATAGACTA
>JANQIS010000028.1 GCA_028282045.1 Gammaproteobacteria bacterium | reverse complement strand
CGTCTACTCCAAAACAACAACGGCCAGAGCAGGCACAAACACGTAACTTTGGCATGTCAACTCATATCCCGGGTACAGAGCAACCCAAAGCAGCGCCACGCCAGGTGCACAAGGTAACGGGTCAGCCTGCGTTGCCGGCCAATAGCTATGTCATGAACCAGAGTGACTTTACTAAACTATTGCAGGGTTTCCAGGGCGTAGTTGAAAAACAAACGCAATCTCTGACCAGGCAGCTTGAGATGGTACGCAAAGATCAAAATCAAGTTAACCGAAGAGCCACTGAAAACATTAATTCATTGGCCAAGCAGGTCTTGTCTATCACCCATGATATGAGCACCTTAGAGCAGCAGATTAAGGCAGTAAATGCCTCTATGCAAAAACAGCAACGTACCATTAACCAAGTGACGATGTCGCTGAAGAAAACTCAGCAGCAACTCGGTTTGCTGATTGCTCAGAAGGCTGCCAATATGCAAAAATTGACTCTGCGTGCAGTGGTGCCGGGGCGTGCCTGGTTAGTTGATGGTGCGGGTAATACGATATCGGTGACTACCGGTAATGAACTACCTTATTATGGTAAAGTGACTAAAATTAATAGTGATAAAGGACAAGTCATCATGAGTTCTGGCTATGTCTTTAAATAGCCAATGTCTCTGAAGTCTCGCCAGGAGCAAAAAATGTGGAGGTTCAGACTGAGTTTATTAAAATGGAGGGTCAATGATAGGCCCTGTTTAACTGAAGTTTTGATGAATTGGGATAGACCTGACGCGTTTTGTAATTCAGTGATGACCTTAAGGGTATTGTCTGATCACAAGGGGATATAAATGGCTTTTGTTGATGCCATCTATGAAAATGTTGAAAGTATTTTTGCTTGGTTAGGCTCTGTATTTAAGCAAGATGCACTGACATATTGTGATTTAGAATCAGCAGATAGCCGGCACACACTGGTTGGTAAAGATGGCTCTTTAGTTTCTATTATTGCTTTGGAGGGTTATAAGCGTTTTGTTGGCCCCAATGAGTTTGCTTATTTGAGTGAACGCATCACTGAGGCATTTCAGCCATCCATGTCAACAACAGGCCATGCCATACAATTTTATTTTTCTTATGAAAAAGAATCCATTAAACGAACCCTCGATGAAGCATTAACACCTGCCAAAAGGACTGCTAAGCGGATCCATTTAGAAGTAGATGATATTTTTGAATCACGGGTGGAGAAGCTTTCTCATTTCTGTGCCAATGAAAAGTGCTTTATTGTGTTATGGTCGATGCCTGATGCCATTGAAAAGACCAACCTCAAAAATTTACAAAAGAAACGCGCTGAGAAGTTTAAAAAAGCCAATCTACCGAGATTGTCAGGTGCACAGAACATTTTTGCTGTGCTCTCAGAGCTACGTAATATCCATGAATCCTTTGTTAGCGCTATTGCTGAAGACTTAGCACATGCTGGCTTTTATCTGAAGATGCTTGATGTGCATACGGCGTGTTATGAAGTGCGCAATAGTGTCGATCCTGATTTTACTGATGAGAGCTGGCGACCATTTTTGCCTGGTGATAAATTGCCGACACGCTTTAGTGCCCGGTTGGCAAAGAGACGCAAAGATTTGTCTTCTTTGGTGTGGCCACCGTTAGATGGCCAGCTAATGCCACGTGGTGGTGAGGCATTAGGCTTTAAGTATGCGCGTATTGGTGAACGGATCTATGCACCGTTATTTATCGAACTCTTCCCCAAAGAAGTTAAAGCATTTTATGAACTGTTTCGTCGCTTGCTGCCGTCAAATATCCCCTGGCGCATTAGTTACTTTGTCGCCGGTGATGGGATGCGCATTTCTTCCAGCAAGAATATGTTGGCGCAAGTGCTGGCATTCTCTGCTTCAGATAACCGGCTGATTGCGGATACTCACAAAATGCTTAAAAACTTAAACGAGCGTAGTGATGATCCGATTGTACGATTATTTGTTATTACCTCAACTTGGGCACCGGCCAATAATGAAGACTTGTTAAAAGAACGTGTCGCTAAGCTGGCTAAGGCGATGCAAAGCTGGGGTAATGCGGAAGTTTCTTACAAATCAGGTGATCCATTTGGTACCACCTTGTCGTCGACGGTGGGCTTGACACACCGCATGATGGCAACTGCATCTGCAGCACCGTTGTCCGATAGTGTATTGATGATGCCGTTTGTACGCCCGGCTTCTCCCTGGCAATCAGGGGCGCTGTTGTTTCGTACTCCTGACGGCAAAATGTGGCCCTACCAACCTGGTTCTGGACTACAAATCAGTTGGATCGATATTATTTATGCGCGCTCTGGCTCCGGTAAATCGGTACTGCTCAGTACGATTAACTTGGGATTGTGTTTGTTGGCCGGATTGAGCAACCTGCCGCGTATTTCAATCATTGATATCGGGCCATCGAGTAAAGGGTTTATTTCCTTAATTCGTGAAGGACTGCCGGATAAACAGAAACACCAGGTAATGTACCACCGTTTGAGTATGGATGAGCAAGACGCCATTAACCCATTTGATACACAGCTTGGTGCTCGCTTCCCAACACGCTCACATCGTTCTTTTCTGACTAATTTTATCAGCTTGTTGCTATTAGAAAGCGTAGAAGATGCGCTGCCTGAGGGAATGACCAGCATGATCAGTATGGTCGTGGATGAAACCTATAAGCGTTTTGCTGATTCCGAACAGCCTAAGGTTTATGTGCGCCACAGTGATGAAGCAATTGAAGCAGCCATTAGTACTATTACCTTGCCTGCAGAGGGTCAGGTGACCTGGTGGCAGGTGGCTGATGCATTGTTTGAGGCTGGCCATGAGGAACTGGCATTGAAAGCACAACGTTATGCTATGCCAACCATCGCCGATACGGTATCCATAGCACATACTCCTTCGATTAAAGATCTGTATGCGGATGTTAAGACTATGGCGAGCGAAGGCTACGTTGAAGCCTTTAGCCGCATTATTTCCGGTGTGATCCGTACTTACCCAACGCTCACTTCAGTGACACGATTAAACTTTGAGGGCACACGAATTGTTGCCTTAGATTTGGATGAGGTGGCTAAATCAGGTAGTGCCGCCGCTGATAAGCAAACAGCTATTATGTACATGTTGGCGCGTCATGTGTTGGGACGTGACTTCTTTTTAAATGCCGACGAAGTTGCCAAAATGCCCAAAGTGTATCAGCCGATGCATTTGAAGCGTGTGAAAACATTAATGGAAGAGCCCAAAAGAATCGTTTTTGATGAGTTCCACCGTACGTCCAAATGCCAGGTGGTGCGTAATCAAATTTTGATGGATATGCGTGAAGGGCGTAAGTGGAAAATCCATATTGCTTTGTCATCTCAGTCATTGAAAGATTTTGATGAACTGATGGTTGAATTCGCTACTTCGGTGTTTGTCCTGGACTCTGGCTCGTCCATTTCAGTAGATCAAACCTGTAAGACATTTGGTTTAACTGAGACAGAACGTCTGGCGTTAACAACACGTGTGCATGGTCCAACATCTGAAGGGGCCACCTTTATTGCACAGTTTGTGACTAAACGGGGGGTAAACACCCAGTTGTTAACGAGCACTATCGGCCCGGTAGAGCTATGGGCATTTAATACCACTTCTGAGGATGTGAGAATCCGTGATGCACTCTATGGTATGATTGGCCCTGCTAATGCGCGACGCCTGCTGGCACAGAAATTTCCCCGTGGCAGTGCCACTCAGGAAATCGAGACAGAATTAAAAAATGATCCGACGATGACCGTAGGGGCGTTATGTGATCGTATTATTGACGAGCTGGTAGAACAGCATAAGCGTGCTTTACAAAAGACAGATTGGTCTGATATTGATGATGGGTTTTTATAAATGAACGGGAGTGGACAACGCCAGAATGAAGGCGGAGAGATGGATATCATCTACATTGTGATCGGCATTTTATGCGTGATTCTGGCATTATTGTATTTTTTCCATGACCAAATTTTATCGGTGCTGTTATGGCTGAAGTATTACGAACTGAAGCTCATCAGCATCTTAATGCCTAATACCCATTTTCGTGGGCTTGAAAACTGGGCTCATATGACATCTGTGCAGCGAGTGACCTATGGTCAGCTAGGGTTGCTTTCTGATGAAATTGGCAATGTGATCAAAGTACCCTGTGCTGTTATTTCTGTAGTATTGGGTCTGATTTTATACTTTTTCCATCCGCAACGCTTATTTACGGATATTGAGACAACTAAGACGTTGGCAGATAAGGTTTCCGAGGTGTTTCCGGCGATTAAAGTGGTTGAAGAATTAGACCTGGTCAAAACGTCGATTGATGAAGGGCATTGGAAAATGGCGCTCACACCGGTTGAGTTTGCTAAGCATCATCGACTGATTCAACGTGATCAGTCTTCGGGTGAGCTGAAAATTAACCATCTGCGGGCCAAGATGGTGTTTAGCGCACAATTAGGAGCAAAGTGGCGTGGTATCGAAGCCTTGAGGCCATATGAAAAGGCTATTTTTGCTATATTGGCAGCGTTTGTGAACTTTAAACGAGAAGATGCTGAGAGCGTATTGGAGCGTATTGCCGCATCGGTTAAGAAGAAAAATTTCCTCACTGGTGACCATGATTTTAGTGGTACTGGTGTGTTGCTAAAGAAATATGCCACCAGTCCCACGGTGACTGAAATCACTCAGAACCATGCTTATGTCAAAACGGTCTTTACCGAAATGCTCAACCAGGCACGGCGCAGCGGGATTGTGGCGAACTCACTCTATTTGTGGTTAAAGCCTTTAGACCGTACTTTATGGTACACCTTAAATAATGTCGGTCGTAAGGCCATTTTTACCGAAGCAGGTGCCATTCACGCACACTGGCTGACAGAAAAACAAGTAGGTTATGCCGTACAAGATCCAATAATTGATCAAGCGATTCATGGCTTGGAAATTGCCCTCAAGGAACGAGTAGTCGAATACAGTGAAGAAGCTGAGCAACCCAAATCAACACAGAAACCTCGTAAGATGGCCGTTAAGAAGAAAGCGCCAATTAAGCCTAAGGCAAAAAAACCGCTAACCTCTAAAAAGAACAAGTAAGGGGCTGGACGATGAGCTTAAAACTACAATTTCAAGCTAAGGCTAACAACTGGGAGCGTTTTAAACTGCGCAAGGCCAATCCAAAGTTTAAAAAGATTTGTGCTGCAATATTTCAACGCGATCAATTTACTTGCCAGTATACAGGTTACCGTGGTCCAGGCCTGGAAGTGGTTAACAAGGATGGAGATTATGGCAATAACACCTCAGCTAATTTGGTGACTGCCTGTTCGCTTTCGGCGCGTTGTCTGCTGATGGACTCCTATCCATTGAGCTATGATAGCCCGGATAAAATTATTTACTTGCCGGAAATGTCACAGGCACAACTGCTCAATTTGTGTCGAGTACTGTTTTGTCAGGCAGCAGAATCGGGAGAGGATGGTTCTGAGACGACTTACAACGCCAAAATGATTATCGCCCAGTTGCAAGATCGGGCAAACTGGATGGATGAGCATCTTGGTGTGCCATTATCTAACCCTGGCGCATTTGCTTATTATATTAACCAGCAGGAACGTGACATCAATCTGATTAACCGTTTGCGTTGGCTGCCGGCGCCGGAATCGTTTCAAGAAGCAATCTCTGGTTGGCGCAAGGCTTTGGGGATGGCAGTTGAGAATAGCCACTTGCCAGAGTGATTGAGATTGCTTATCGTGGTACCCACGTTAATCAGTACGAGATTTACTATGGCTTTAACCCCTTCCAACATGTTGGCGCTAGGTACTAAAGCGCCTGATTTTTCTTTACCGGATACTGTATCAGGCGATATGCTTAGCTTGGCGGATGTGGCATCCAATAAAGCCACGGTGGTGATGTTTATCTGTAACCATTGTCCTTATGTGATTCATATCATCGACCAATTGGTACAGGTGGCTAAAACTTATCAGGCCAAAGGCGTGAGTTTTGTGGCCATTAGCAGTAATGACGTGGAGAACTACCCACAAGATGCCCCTGATAAAATGGCGCAATATGCCAAAGAGCAAGGTTTTTCATTTCCCTATCTTTATGATGAAACTCAAGCGATTGCCAAAGCCTATGATGCCGCCTGTACGCCGGACTTTTACGTGTTTGATCAAGATCTTCAGTGTGTTTATCGTGGTCGTTTTGATGCTGCCACGCCAGGTAATGATGAACCGGTGACTGGCCAGGACTTAACACAAGCACTGGATTGCCTATTATCAGATAAGTCAGTAGCTCAGACACAGCAAATGCCTAGCATGGGCTGTAATATTAAATGGCGATAAAGTGAGGTGTGGTAGATGAGTGGCTGCCTTTTTTGCGATATTGTTGCCGGGAAGTTGCCGTGTGACACAGTGTATGAAGATGAGCATATTTTAGCGTTTAAAGACTTGTATCCCAAAGCGCCGGTACATGTACTGGTCATCCCTAAGCAGCATGTGGATAGTCTGGCACATTTGCAGGCTGAGCACGCTGATATAGTTAGTCATTTGACACTTAAACTGGCCAAAATCGCTAAAATATGTGGTTTGCAAGCAGGCTTTAAAGTCCAGGTCAATACCGGTGCCAAGGGCGGCCAGGAAGTATTTCATCTGCACTATCACATTATGGGAACACCAGCTTAGCCGGGCAGACAACCGAATCAAGCTATATTAGATTGGTTATACTGGAACACCCACCATAGATGGAATATCATGATCAATTTTCTCCAATTGCTGTGTTGCCTGTGAACAGGTGAAAAACAGCCAGCTTCCTGTTTTACGTTGGTTTATTGCATTTGCCAACATTCCCACAATAGTAATGTGGGTTAGTAAATTGGTTAACAGACTTAAAATTTTCCTGCTGCGGTCATTAGTGACTGCCTGCTGACATGATTGTTCAGATCCTTGAATTGTTTGCAGGTACTTTAACTGGCGCTCGGGTTCCTGGGAAGTATCATCTTGATGAATATATAAGTCAGCCACGTATTCTACCGTCGCCTCTATGAGCACATCCCTATGCTTTGCCAGTGCCTTTTTTCCTGACAGACCTGCTTGTGATGCGGCCTGTGCGCATTGGGATTCGATATG
>JANQIS010000023.1 GCA_028282045.1 Gammaproteobacteria bacterium | reverse complement strand
TTATCGCCAATAACCCTCAACAGGTAGAACAATACCGTGATGGTAAGGACAAATTGTTTGGCTTTTTTGTCGGTCAAATGATGAAAGCTACCCAGGGTAAGGCCAATCCGGCCCAGGTAAATGAGATCCTTAAAGCAAAGTTATCAGAGTAGTTAATAAGCAAGGCCCTACCTGCTTTATTTTGCTAACAAATTTCGCTACAATCCCCGCTTACGCTGCGGAGAGATGGCAGAGCGGTTGAATGCGGCGGTCTTGAAAACCGTTAGGTCGGTGACGGCCTCGGGGGTTCGAATCCCTCTCTCTCCGCCATTTTTCTACCCTTCGATCACACATGAGCTGTCTTTCTGATAGGCTTTCAAAATCAAAGTTGCTTTCACTTCGCCCGCTTTCTGGGTTTGACTTTTTACGATCACATTATGATATTTTGGTGCTAGCCATAAAGTCGTCACGCTACCCTCATGACTATCTTGATTAATCAAGCGATAAGTCTGTAAATTGCCCAGTGGCGTCTGCAACATCTGTTGATGCGGCGCGGAATAGATAATGTTTTTAATCACCGGTTGTTTATTGGCATCTAATGCAACCACCGGGAAGTTAAACATTTTATGATAACCTTTCGCCGACAAGTCACGGCTCATCGCCAATTGGTAACTTAAGTTATCTTCAGTATTAGCGGGCAAATTACGTAACGTTGCTGTTTTATGATTATAGGTTGTGGTAGCCATTTTTTGCTGCCAATTAAAGCGCACTGAGAATGGTTGGTTTTCATGGGTATCAACAACATTATATTGCATCGGCACAATAGACTTACCACGAATCAGACCCTGTGATGTCTCAGTAATGCTATCACTAAAAAACAGCACATGTGCTTTGGTGATATTGCTTAAGATATACTGGTGATTATCCGCCAACTGCAGTGACTGCACCAAAGTACCACTGGCTCCGCCGGCATTAAGATCATAAGTCGCTTTATAACCAGGAATCAAACAGTTCGCACCTGCCATAAAAGGCAGTAACAACATAACAACGGCACTATAGCGCACTACAAATTTTATCATGATTCAAGACCACTCCATTAAAAAACATCCTGGCATTGTCACACCGGCAAAAACCCAAGCTAACTTACTAGTTTTACTGGATTCACCCCGGCATGGGAATGGCAAGGAAAAGCGCAGGAACAACAAAGGAGCATGCAGCAATGTCCGCCTACTTTTAATGAAGCTGACCTGCACTCTAACGTCTCCGGCTTATATTCTAATAAACTTACCGTTACAATAGCATGCCCAGGTGCGGTTTCAAACAAAATTTATGATATTTCGTGTAAAGATTGCTAACACTGATTTAAGCTTTGAAGTTAACGATGATGAGACCATCCTCGACGCGGCATTGCGTCAGGGTATTGAATTTCCTTATAGCTGTTATAGCGGCATTTGTACCACCTGTTTGGGGAAAGTGGAATCAGGTAAGACCACCTACGCTAACAACGAGATTTATGGCATTGACCCTGACAATGCTGAACATGAGGTATTATTTTGCAGCGCTTATGCGCAGTCTGACTTGCTTATCAGTCATCCTGAATTTACCTCTCAGGCCATGGAACGGCCTAAGACCATCGCGTGCCGGGTTATCGCGCGTGAAATACTTAACAATGCCATTATTAAAATCCGCTTACAGCCCAAACTCGATACACCCTTTGCTTACAAGCCAGGCCAATATCTTGAACTACAGCATGGTGGTAAATCGTATCCGTTATCCATCGCTTCACATCCGGATGATGAGTTTATTGAGCTGCATTTACTCAATGCTGACTATAGCCCCTTACCGGAAGGATTAAACAGTGCCATTAATCAACATGATGAAGTGGTGATTCACGGGCCATTAGGTAATGCTTATTTGCGCGAAGACAGTGCCGCACCGATCTTATTAGTTGCTGGCGGTAGTGGTTTTGCACCTATGAAAAGTATCATCCAGCACTTAATCAGCAAAGGCAGCCGGCGTACCATCCACCTGTTCTGGGGGGCACGCAGCCCGCAATTTTTGTACCTGCATGAGCCATTACGTTTATGGGATAAGCATATTGCAAATTTCCACTATACACCGGTTATTTCTGAACCCAGCCACCAGTGGCAAGGTTTAAGCGGCCTGGTACACCAACAGGTATTGGCACACTATGATGACTTATCCGATTATGACATTTATCTAGCCGGCCCAATCCCTATGCTGCGGGTTGCTCGCGAAGATTTTCTTAACCATCAAGCCAATGAAGCACGCATGTTTTCTGATGGGTTTGCCTTGCTTAATGCCCAATGGGACTAGGCCGGCAACACTTGATCCTGCTTTAATGACACAAGCAAACGCTCGTGAATATGGCCAAAATCACCATTACTCATAATCACCACATGATCACCGCTTTGCAACTCATGATGTAGGGCAACCAATAAATCCTCTACACAAGTGAATACCTGTGCCGATAGCCTGGCCTGCTTACAACCCTGTTGTAAATCCCAACCCTGCCCTGGTGGTTGTAGCAAAAAACAGGCATCTGCCGCCTGTAGTGATTGCGGCAATGCCAAACCATGATAACCCATTTTCATGGTATTAGAGCGCGGTTCTAACACTGCCACCACGCGACCCCGCCCACCAATATGAGCTTTAGCACTTTGTAAGGTAGCTTCAATAGCAGTGGGATGATGAGCAAAATCATCATACACCACGATACCACGCACCTCTCCACGCTTTTGCAAGCGACGCTTGACCCCTGCAAAGGTAGTGAGCGCCGACAAAGCTTGCCTGGGATCAACCCCCACACACTGTGCAGCAGCAATTGCTGCCAAAGCATTTTGTACGTTAAATTCACCAATACAATTCCATTGTACCTGACCGAGCACCTGCCCGGCATATAACACTTCAAAGACACTACCATCGCGTTCAATAAGCCGATACTGCCAATTGGCCTGGGCACCGTTAAAAGTCATCACTGGTGTTAAGCAGCCCGACGCGATCACTTGCTGTAATGCAGCATCATTTTGATTCACCACAATCTGCCCTGTGGCCGGAATAATTTTAAGCAAATGAGCAAACTGACGCTGAATATCTTCTAAATCACGGAAAATATCAGCGTGATCAAACTCCAGGTTATTGAGCACACACACCGTTGGACAGTAGTGGATAAACTTGGAACGCTTATCAAAAAATGCCGTGTCGTACTCATCAGCCTCAATCACGAAATAGTCGCTATCTGTGACGCACGATGACACCCCAAAATTCTCTGGCAACCCACCAATCAAAAAACCTGGATTTAACCCTGCTTGTGTTAAAATCCACGCCAGCATGCTGCTAGTACTTGTTTTACCGTGCGTACCTGCCACAGCCAACACGGTTTTATGCGACAAGATATGTTCATGTAACCAGGCTGGCCCTGAGATTAACGGTTGCCTGCTTTCCAACAACCATTCAATAACCGGATTAGCGCGTTTCATTGCATTGCCGACAACAATTTGATCCGGCGCAGCCGCTTGTAACCGTTCAACTTCATAACCTTGCCAAACCTCAATATCTTGCGCTTGAAGGTAAGTACTCATGGGCGGATAAACACCCTCATCACAGCCGCTCACCCGAAAACCCAGTTGTCTGGCCATCACGGCTAAGCTACCCATAAAAGTACCGCAAATGCCAAGGATATGAATATGTTTCATCACTGACAGAGATTATCTATAATGGCGCATACTTTAGCATAGCAACACAAGGACTGATATGAGTATATCCGCTGGTAAAGACGTGCCCAATGATATCAACGTTATTGTTGAAATCCCCGCTATGAGTGAACCGGTTAAATATGAATTCGATAAAGATGATCATCTATTGGTGGTCGATCGCTTTATGGGAACCACTATGCAATATCCGGCTAACTATGGCTTTGTGCCCGATACCCTCTCAGAAGACGGCGATCCGGTTGACGTTTTGGTGATGACACCTGTGCCATTGCGCCATGGCGCCATGATTCGCTGCCGTCCGGTAGGGGTATTAAACATGACCGACGAATCGGGTAAAGATGCCAAGATTATCGCCGTACCCCATGATAAACTCACACCGCTGTATAATGATGTGCAGGACATTGATGACGTCCCATTATTATTGCGTCAGCAAATCGAGCACTTCTTCGAGCACTATAAAGACCTGGAAAAAGGCAAGTGGGTCAAAGTGGATGGCTGGGAAAACGTCATCGCCGCTAAAGAAGAAATCCTGGCCAGTCAGAGGCGTTATGAACAAAATTAATTTTACTCCTCGCACGCTGTTGGCACTGTGCTTGTTTGCTTGTCTACCATCAGCCTTTGGTGCAAGTAAATTAGTCCGGCAAAGCTACCAGCAAATTCCCGACTGGAATCAAGGCCATCAGCTTAATGCCTGGCAAGCCTGGCAACGTTCTTGCCGCTATGATCTGGACAAACATAACTTACCGGGCAATTGGCAGCGTATCTGCCAACACATGGTCAAGCAACATCCTGACAGTGATACACAAGCACGCCAACTATTTGAGCGCTATTTAAGACCTTACCTGATGACAAATAACGGCAAGGCCACTGGTTTGTTTACCGGCTACTATGAGCCTAGCATTCCCGGCAGCTTAACCCCTACGGCGTATTATCGTGTACCGCTTTACGCCAGGCCATATAATTTAGTCAGGGTACGCATCGGCGGCAGTATGCGCTATCGCTTAAAAGTTAACGGCCACTATGTACGAGCACCCTCGCGCCAGGCTATTTCTCAAGGGCCTGCGTTAAAAAATACGCCCGTTATTGCCTGGGTTCATAGCAAAATAGATCGCTTCTTTTTACAAATCCAAGGCTCCGGATCAGTACAACTGAGCAACGGCAAACGTATTTTGCTCGGTTATAATGGCCAGAATGGTTATAAGTACTACCCCATCGGTGCCTATCTGGTTGATAAAGGCTATCTGACTAGAAAAAATGTGTCTATGCAATCAATCAAGGCTTGGCTGCAGACACACCCTGACCAGGCCGAGCGGGTGATGAATCTGGACCCTTCATTTGTATTTTTCCGCAAACTCACTACTGACAGCCCCATCGGAGCACAAGGTGTACCCCTCAGTGCCGGCTACTCACTAGCGGTAGATCGACGCTACACCCGCTACGGTACACCAGTATGGATCAGCACTTACTTGCCACAAAAATCGGCAAACAAAATTGCCCATGGCGCCCCACTTAACCGCTTGATGATAGCCCAGGATACCGGCGGTGCCATCAAAGGCCCGGTGCGTGGCGATATATTTTGGGGCCCAGGTAAGCGCGCTGAATGGTTGGCCGGCCATATGCAAAGTGAAGGCAAGATGTGGGTATTATTGCCGAAGTAACTGAAGATACCCCGGCCATAATGCTTTGACCTATTCTCCGTAATTATAGCTCTGCAACCTGTTTAAGGGCCTTAAGATTGAGTAGGCCAAAGCATTATGGCTAGATTACAAATACGTGATCATCTTCTTCCCACTTTGCTGGTGGCTGTCTCGATGTAGTGGCCGCCGCCGTAAATAGCGTGCTTGAAGCCCTATCTGTTGGCGGCGCAACAGCCGTAGGTGGCGGCGGATATGATGCAGCAGCCTCTGCTTGTTTGATGGGTATATTTAAAGCTTTAAGCACATGTGTCATACAAGCAAGTGCTAAATCATACTGTCTTGCTTCAATCATCAACATAACCCTATCAGCCCACTGGCTGGTCACTTCAGGTAACTCAAAAGATTTCATACTGTCACTGCACATGGCTTTCGCTTTGGGAAGTGAGGTCATAGCGGTTATACCATATCGTTCACAATAGTTTGCCAGATGATACTGCCCGGCTCTTATCTGCACTTTAACAAACCTTTTTTCATCCGGATAGGTAAAAACATTATTTATATGGCCCCATGCACTAAGTAAATCTTCATCGCCTGTTGGATGGCAAGTTTTACCTGAGAAAAAACTTTCCAATTCTGCGATAATTGGCCCTAGACCTTGTTCCATTAATGGGCAACGCTCGCCTCGTTGATTGCCAGAAAACATCACACTATCCTTGTGAAACTTTACGTTATTATAAATATTGAATATTAAGGCTATGTTAAAATCATCTAACATAATTCAGGATAAACAACAAAGACCGCTATAGTTGCCAGAATCCAGGGCGATGCAGATGAAAATTATACTTCTGGTACCACCCCATCTGATTGCCCCCACCCCTGAGGTTTGCTATGATGTGCGGCTCAAAACTCAGAGCGTCAATCATGAGCGGCAAATATCACGTAAAAACCCATGGCTGTCAGATGAATGAATACGATTCACAGAAGATGAAAGATCTGCTGGAATCGCATTTTGCCCTGCAGGCAACACAAGATCCGGCTGAAGCCGAAGTTATTATTGTTAATACCTGCTCAATTCGTGAGAAGGCTCAAGAGAAAGTGTTTTCTCAACTGGGCCAATGGCGTGAGTTCAAACAACAAAACCCTGAGGTAATTATCGGTGTAGCGGGCTGCGTGGCTAGCCAGGAAGGGAGCGATATCATCAAACGCGCGCCGTTTGTCGACTTGGTTTTTGGGCCACAAACCTTACATCGTCTACCAGAAATGATTAAAGCCATCCGCCAATCACGCCAACCGCTGGTGGATATCAGCTTTCCAGAAATTGAAAAATTTGACCACTTACCTCAACCGCGTGCAGAAGGCGTAAAAGCCTTTGTTTCGATTATGGAAGGTTGCAGCAAATATTGTAGCTACTGCGTGGTACCTTACACCCGAGGTGAAGAGGTGAGCCGTCCGTTTGACGATGTGCTCACCGAATGCGCTATGCTAGCTGAGCAAGGCGTGCGTGAGATTACCCTGCTGGGCCAAAACGTCAACCATTATCTGGGTAGAATGCACAACGGTGATATCGCCGATCTGGCATTACTGATCCATTATATCGCCGCTATTGATGGTATTGAGCGCATTCGTTTTACTACCTCACATCCGGTGGAATTCTCTGATAATTTAGTCGAGGCTTACGCTGAAGTACCTGAGCTGGCTAATCACTTACATCTGCCGGTACAAAGCGGTTCTGACCGTATACTCGCGGCTATGAAACGCGGCCATACCGTATTGGAATTTAAGAGCAAAATGCGCCACCTGCGTGCCGTGCGTCCGGACATCACCATCTCAACTGACTTAATTGTCGGCTTTCCTGGTGAGACTGATCAGGATTTTGAAGCCACAATGGACTTGGTACAGACAATGGGTTTTGATCAATCCTTTAGCTTTATCTACAGCCGGCGTCCTGGTACTTTGGCTGCTGACTTGCCCGATGAGGTTAGCATAGAAACCAAAAAACAGCGTTTAAAGCGCTTGCAAGATCGTTTGAATCTACAGGCGATGCGTATCAGCCAAGCCATGGTGGGTACAATACAACGTATTTTAGTCGACAGTGTCTCCAAGAAAGATCCAAACCAAATGGCCGGGCGTACAGAGAATAACCGCGTGGTAAACTTTACCGGCACCAAAGACTTAATTGGCACTTTTGTGAAGGTGGATATCACCCAAGCACTGCCTAATTCCTTGCGTGGCAAGTTATTATAACATCGGTAATATCGGTGATGCTTGTCCTGTGTCTCTCACTGACTTTGTTCTCTGTCCCAATTCGCTTTGCTCAAAGCTTTGGCTAAACAGCACGCAGGCCAGGCCATTTTTTGCTGTAGAGGGTCGGCAAATAATATCATGCAGACTTTGGACAGCGGCCGCACACACTCTTGCTGCCTTTTTCATCAAAGTTGTATCTTGTTTTTCAACATTAGCGGCAAAAGTTTCCAGCGCCTTCTGCTTAGCCTCTTGAGTTAAACCAGGGTTTTTCATCGAACCAACAAGCCCAGTTAAGTTGTCAAGCTGGTTAATATTTTTAACATCTTTAAATTTTTTATTAGCCACTATTTTATGCACTACGTAATTTTTGAATTCTTGACATGCTTGCTTAAACTGCTTGCCTTCATCAGTGGAAACATCAATTACATCTACTTCACGCTGGCATGCCACAATGGCCTTTATCAGGGCAGGATGCCTTTGTAATGTCGATAACGCTGCGAACGTCTTGGCCTCATACAAAGCGGTTCCAAGTACCCCTGCGTCGCTTAGTTCTCCATTCATTGAAGCTGATACTGTGGTGGCAGGGACAGTAGAACTTCTCTCTACAGCACCTAAAAAGGAGGTTTCTAAAGTGCCCTCACTTAACTGACCCACTACGCTTGATAGGGGCTGCTGCACAGGACGGGTAAAATCTATTAAATCTCCAACTTCGCTGTCAGTTTCACTATGGTCTAAGCCCTGCTCAGTGATATATTCTCCTATCAAAGCAGTTCGCTTTACATGGTGCGCATTATTTGCAAATTCCTTTATTTGTTCTGCTTCTTGTTCTATCAAAGAAGCTTGTATTGCCTGTTGAAGCTCAGCTTCCTCAGCGTTACCTGCATCATGACGGCTTACTTTAGCTTGAAGATCAAGATTGGACATAACTAATGCATGTTGTAAATTTTGGTCATCGATAAATTCTGCTTCAGAATTCTCTATTGCCTTTTCAAACTCAACTTGCTCGTATGCAGGTGGAGCAATACGGGTAGGATATGGAGGTGAAACCTGAACCGGAACATATGGTTGAGAGGTTACAACGGTTACTCCGGGAACCTGTACTGTTGTAATAAATGCTATTGGTCGTCCTAACATAGCGAATACTCCTGTACTTATTTAATTTCGCCGCATATAAACAATTATGCATAGCCAGAGCGTATCGAGATGATGTTATTATTATGTTTAAAAGTTTTGCACGTTTGTAAACTGATCCACTAATAATATAGTCGATACCCCAACCCATTGTGCAGACCGATGGCATTGATTGCAGCAAAGCGTTGCTTTAATTTTGATATAACATCATTGCATCATGCCTTGATCTTAACTAATACTATCAGGGTCACTGACAGATTAGCTAAAGGACATCATTACTTGAAAACACTGAGCTTCAAACTCTCCCCGGAAAATAACAAACAACTCAATAACTTATGTGGCCAGCTTGATGAAAACTTACATTTAATCGAACGCCACCTCGCCATTGAAATCAGCCACCGTGGTCATACCTTTAAGCTTATCGGTCCTGAAGATATGATGCATATTGCCAAAGAATTTATTGAATCGTTATTTGCCTCTGAGAGTATTCCAGGCCCAGCAGAGCTTAATGTCACATTACAATCGGTACTCAACGACACCAAACGAGAAAATACAGAGCATAAACCCTTAGATCAGGTATCGGTCAAAACGCCTAAAGTGACTGTTAAACCTAAAAGTCCTAATCAACGCCGTTACTTGCGGCGCATTAGTGAACACGATATCAACTTTGGTATAGGTCCGGCTGGTACCGGTAAGACTTACCTGGCTGTTGCCTGTGCAGTAGAAGCATTGGAAAAACAGCAAGTGCGACGCCTGATTTTAGTACGTCCGGCGGTGGAAGCCGGAGAAAACCTGGGGTTTTTACCAGGAGATTTATCACAAAAAGTTGATCCTTATCTACGCCCGATGTACGACGCACTCTATGAAATGATGGGTATTGAGAAAACCACTAAACTGATCGAGCGCAATGTGATTGAAGTGGCTCCATTGGCATTTATGCGCGGACGCACTCTTAACGATGCGTTTATCATTTTAGACGAGAGCCAGAACACGACTAAAGAACAAATGAAAATGTTCTTAACGCGTATTGGCTTTAACTCTACTGCGGTAGTGACCGGTGATATTACTCAGGTGGACCTGCCACGAGGCAAAGTCTCCGGTCTGCGTCATGTGATGGATGTCTTGGCCGATACTGATGGTATTAGTTTTACATTATTTGATAGTAGTGATGTTGTGCGCCACCCGCTGGTGCAGAAAGTGGTAACTGCCTACGAAGCTTATGAGGCTACCCATGAGGAAAGTTATGCCTGAGTGTTGTATTAGCGTGCAGCGTGTTTGCCACGATGATACCTCCTTGCCCAATCAGTCACAGTTGCAACAATGGTGTCAACTGGCACTGGAAGGCAGCATCGCTGACATTAACATTCGCCTGGTTGATCCTAGTGAGAGTCAGCAATTAAATCATCTCTATCGTCATAACAATAAGCCAACTAACGTATTGGCTTTTGTGTTTGAACCCCCTGAAGGCATCGATGATAACCTACTTGGTGATATCATTATCTGCCCGGCTGTGGTAACACAAGAAGCCCAAACACAGCACAAACCCCTTGAGCACCACTGGGCGCATATGGTCATTCACGGGGTCTTGCATTTGCGCGGTTTTGACCATACCTGTGATATTCAAGCACAAGAGATGGAACAAAAAGAAATTCAACTCTTAGCCCAAATTGACATCCCCAACCCTTACGGAGACACCGATGAGTGACGATGAGCATAGCAGTTCGTGGTTAGATAAGCTCAGTCAAACCTTCAGTTCAGAACCGCATAATCGCGAAGATTTATTACACGTTTTAAAGCAGGCGATCAAACGCAAAATTATTGATGAAGATGCCTTTGCTATGATTGAAGGGGTACTTGATGTAGCCAACCAGCAAGTGCGCGACATTATGATCCCACGCACACAAATGGCGATGGTCTATCATGACGAGTGTATTGAGAGCCTGCTGGAAAAAATGGTCAGTGCCAGCCATTCACGCTTTCCCGTAATTGGTGAACATAAAGATGATGTTATTGGTATCCTGTTGGCTAAAGATTTACTTAGATACTTCATTGAACCTAAAGCGCCTTTTGACATTAAGACGTTTCTGCGCCCTGCGTATTTCGTACCGGAAAGTAAACGTTTGGATACACTGCTGACAGAGTTTCGCCAAAGCCATAATCATATGGCCATTGTTGTCGATGAATATGGTGGCACCAGCGGTGTGGTAACTATTGAAGATGTATTGGAAGAGATCGTCGGTGATATAGAAGATGAATTTGATGATGAAGAAAAAGAGATGATTACCAAGCTCTCTGATCACCATTACCGTATCAATGCCCTACTCGAGGTAGAAGATTTTAACGACTACTTTCATAGCCAGTTGGATGAGGATGCTTTTGACACCATCGGCGGCGTGATTACGGCGCAATTCGGTTATGTGCCGCGTGTAAACGAAACGTTGACCATTGATGATATACAATTTACCATTACGGCAGCAGATGAACGACGTGTTATTATGTTGGAATTGCATTTAACCCAAAGCACTAACCGTGATTAAACGCTGCATTCCCCAGGCAGATATTCTTGTAGCCATACTTAGCGGCGCGGCTTTAGTGCTGGGTTTTGCCCCTTTTAATGCTTGGTGGATGGGACTTTTGTGCCCCACATTATTGGCCATTATCTGGCACCGACAAAGCAAACCCGGACGTTGTGCGTTAACCGGATTATGGTTTGGCATCGGTTTATTTAGTTGTGGCATTTATTGGATATTTGTCAGCATTCATCATTATGGTCAATCGCCCATAGCTGTGGCTGTACTGATCACTGCTCTTTTGGTGGTTATCTGTGCTTTACCCT
The DNA here is from genome assembly GCA_028282045.1 of Gammaproteobacteria bacterium. Classification (GTDB taxonomy): domain Bacteria; phylum Pseudomonadota; class Gammaproteobacteria; order Francisellales; family CACEW01; genus JANQIS01. Next base: position 2,595 of record JANQIS010000023.1, on the reverse strand, counting down.
ACGCTATCATGGGTTGGCTGCTTAAGCGTTTTTTTAACAGCAAACACCCTGCTTGGATATGGCTGGCATTTCCAACCCTGTGGGTATTACAAGAGTGGATTCGTAGCTGGATTTTCACCGGCTTTCCATGGTTACTGCTAGGTTATACGCAATTACACTCACCATTAGCTGGATTTGCCTCACTGGGTAGCGTATACCTGGTAAGCTGGATGACGCTAATAACCGGCATCGGCATTGCCCAACTGATTAAATTAATTGCGGCAAATTACCTGAACCATGCAGCATTTATGGCCATTTTAATTGCGGTCATTTTTAGTGTTGGCTACAGCCTTCACCAACATCAGTTCACCCAACAGCGCCAAGCACTGAAAGTCACGCTAGTTCAAGGTAACCTACCACCACTGCTCAAGTGGTCGCCCGGTTATATCAAGCGGGCAATGGGCATTTATACTCAAGCCAGTCTTAAGCACTTTGACAGTCAACTGATTATTTGGCCGGAGAGTGCCCTACCAGTGCTACCACAACAAATTACACCATTTCTAACCAGCCTCAATCACCTACTCGATCAACATCATGTTAGCCTGATCGCCGGTATGCCCGTCTACAAACAACATCAGTTCTACAATACGGCTATTGGTTTTGGCACTGCACATGGGCGTTATTTTAAACACCATCTAGTACCCTTTGGTGAGTACATCCCGTTAAGTCACTTAATTGGACCTGTGTTCGATTGGTTACATTTACCGATGTCTTCCATGAGCAGCGGTTCTGATCATCAAACACCTATCGAGGTCAATCACCTGCCGGTTAGTTTATTTATTTGTTATGAATCTGCCTTTCCACAGTTGGTACGCCATTTCGCCAGGCACACCCAGTTGCTGATTAACATCAGCGATGATGCCTGGTTTGGTCACACCATTGGCCAATGGCAGCATGTCGAAATGGCACAGATGCGCGCTTTAGAACTACAACACTATATGTTAGTAGCTACCAACACTGGAGTGACTGGGATGGTTAATCCGCAAGGTGAACTCATGGATCATTTACCAACCTTTACCCGCGCTTCACTCACCGGCACAGTGTATGCTATGAGTGGCGCTACCCCGTGGCAGCGCTTTGGATTACTGCCCTGGTTGATTTTGTGGATTGTTTTGTTGGGGTTAAATGTCTATTGGGGGCGTCAACACCATAATTCGATCACAAATTAACTGATGCTTTTGCTACCTCTTAAGCCTCTTGCCTCAGTGGCAGATAGGATTGCACCAGCTATTTGCTCACAATGGCCTCACAAGCGAATGCTATTTTCTATCCACCATATCCAACAGTACGCTCTGCAAAATCCCACTATTCTGGTAATACTCCACTTCAATATCAGTATCGATGCGGACCAAAACATCAAATGATTTGAGGTTACCTTCATCATCACGACAGTTCACCGTAATCATCTGGCCAGGTTGCAGATCGTTCAAGCCACGAATGGTGTAAACCTCACTGCCGTTAAGCCCCAGTGATTGAGCACTCTCGCCCGCTTTGAATTGTAACGGCAACACGCCCATACCCACCAGGTTACTGCGATGAATACGCTCATAGCTCTGGGCAATCACCGCACGCACTCCCAGAAGGTAAGTACCTTTAGCAGCCCAGTCACGTGAGCTGCCGGTGCCATATTCTGTACCACCGATCACGACTAATGGTGTACCCATTTGCTGGTACTGCATGGCAGCATCATAAATGTACTCCACCTCACCGGTGGGATGGAATTTGGTAAAACTGCCTTCCATTCCCGGTACCAGTTTATTGCGAATACGCACGTTACCAAAGGTGCCGCGCATCATCACTTCATGGTTACCCCGACGTGAGCCATAAGAGTTAAAATCTTTGACTTCCACCCCATGTTCTTGCAGGTAACGGCCGGCCGGATAATCAGCCGGAATCGCACCGGCTGGTGAAATATGGTCAGTAGTAACACTATCTCCCAATAAGGCCAGAACACGCGCATCGATAATATCTTGCGAGTTCATACCCGGGCGCAAATTTTCAAAGAAAGACGGACACCGAATATAGGTAGACTTATCATCCCAACCATACAAACTGCCTTTAGGCGCAGGTAGCGACTTCCACGCGTCAGTACCATCAAAGATAGTTTTATAGCGCTCAGCATACATTTGCGGCGTGACTACTTTACTGGCCAATTCATGGATTTCTTCATTAGATGGCCAAATATCTTTTAACAACACCTTTTTACCATTTTTATCAGTGCCGATAGCATCTTTTTGCGGGTCGAAACTAACCGTTCCGGCAATAGCATAAGCCACCACATGCATAGGAGACGCTAAAAAGTTGGCTTTAACATAAGGGTTGACGCGCCCTTCAAAGTTACGATTGCCGGACAACACTGATGCAGCCACCAAATCGCCTTCTTCAATGGCATCAATCACCGGCTGATCCAAGGGGCCACTGTTACCGATACAGGTGGTACAACCATAGCCCACCACGTTAAATTTTAATGCTTCGAGATATTTCAATAAGCCCGCTGCTTTCAAATACTCTGTGACCACTTGGGAACCAGGCGCCAGACTGGTTTTAACAAAGGGT
>JANQIS010000254.1 GCA_028282045.1 Gammaproteobacteria bacterium | reverse complement strand
ACCGAGAAATGGCGGGCCATCTTCACAAATTATTTATTACCTGGTGAATGAACAATCAGGTTGGAAAATTTATGACTTTTCCATTGAAGGGGTGAGCTTTGTACAAAACTACCGTTCTCAATTTGCCAGTTTCCAAAAAATTCAACCTCTAATTGAGCGACTCAGTGCCCTGAACAAACAACGGGGTATGCAGTAATGGCGCAAACCACGTGGCAGCCAGATACGCCGTTAACTATGGCTCATGTGGGTGAGGTTTATCAAACACAGCGGGCAACATGGCCGACTTCGGGCACATGGCAGATTGATCTATCACAAATTCAAAAATTTGATAGCGCTGGTATTGCCTTATTACTTGCGATGATACGTCATGCACAGGAGCATAAAGTAAAATTAACTATTACCCATTGGAGCGACGATGTCCAATTGTTGATTGAAGCGCAAGGGCTGGGTGATATTTTTAAAGCATACAAACCTGGGTTTGGAGTTTCTCATGCATCAACCCATTGATAAGTCAACGATGTGGCGTTAAGCCTAGATTATGCAATTAAGGATTGATCATGGACGCAACGACTTTAAAAACATTAATTGAAGCAGCTATACCCAATGCACAGGTGCAGGTTAGTTCTGAAGATAATGTCCATTTTGAGATGGTGGTTCTCAGTGATGCTTTTAATGGGTTAAATCGCGTTAAACGCCAGCAGCTTGTGTACTCTGCAATCAATGATTATATTGCCAGTGGTGAATTGCACGCGCTTGCTATGAAAACCTTAACGCCAGAAGAGGCGGCTCGATGAGTATACATTCACATATCGTTATTCACCAATCAGGGCCACTTGAGGGTAAAGTTCGAGTCGCTGGCGCTAAGAATGCGGCATTAAAAATTCTGGCAGGGTGCCTATTGACAACTAAACCCTGTGTGATTGGCAATTTGCCGCATCTTAATGATATTACGTTTATGCTCGAATTATTGGTAAGTCTGGGATGTGAGTTAACGGTGCTAGATCAATACACGATACGTATTGACCCTAGTCATCTAAACAATTTGACAGTGCCTTATGAGTTGGTAAAAAAAATGCGTGCCTCGATCGTGGTGCTGGGTCCAATATTGGCAGCCTATGGCCGTGCCAACGTTGCGTTACCTGGTGGCTGTATGATTGGTTCTCGGCCAGTTGATATTCATATCGAAGGCTTGCGGGCTATGGGGGCTGAAATTGATCTGGTCGATGGTTATATCAAGGCCAGCGTTAAGGGAAGGCTTAAAGGCAGTGAAATTCATATGCATACAGTGACGGTAACCGGTACGGAAAATCTTATGATGGCTGCCACTTTGGCTGATGGTATTACTAATCTGTATAATGCTGCCTGCGAGCCGGAAGTAGTGGACTTGGCTAACTTCCTCAAACAGTTAGGTGCCAAAATTTCTGGTGCCGGTACGCCACACATTACTATTGAAGGGGTAAACTCCTTGCAAGGCGCTTGCTATCAAGTGATTGCCGATCGTATCGAAGCAGGTACTTATTTAATTGGCGCTGCTATAACGCATGGCATTGTGTCTGTGTATCCTGTAGTGCCAACCATTATTTCTAACACACTACAAATACTTTCATCTGCTGGGGCTAAAATTACTGAGAGTGAACAGGTTGTGACAGTTGATATGAGAGGGCGTGAGCTCAAAAGCGTATCGATTGAAACTGCACCATATCCAGGCTTTGCCACTGATATGCAAGCACAGGTTATTGCCATGAATGCGGTGGCCAGTGGTGTTGCTGAGGTTAAAGAAACCATTTTTGAAAATCGTTTTATGCATGTTGCCGAGTTGCAACGCATGGGTGCTAATATCCGCGTTAACGGCTCAACGGCTACCGTTATAGGCGTTAATGAGTTAGTGGGTGTGCCAGTTATGGCGCGTGATTTACGTGCTGCAGCCTCGCTTGTGCTTGCTGGTTTGGTTGCAAGTGGTAAGACTATTGTTGAGGGAGTGCATCATTTGGATCGTGGTTATGAGTATCTGGAAGAAAAATTTGCCGGTTTAGGCGCTAAAATTGACCGTCGTGTTACCTCCTAAAAAATTGCTGGCAATAGTTGCATTGACACTGCGCTTGGATATAATGCTTTCTCCCGGTCGGGTCGTCAGCAAGTC
>JANQIS010000244.1 GCA_028282045.1 Gammaproteobacteria bacterium | reverse complement strand
TTCTCTGCCAATCATGCTTGCCCTCAGTGTGGTTATGCCATTGATGCGTTAGAGCCGAAGATGTTCTCATTTAACAGTCCAGCCGGTGCTTGTAGTAGTTGTGACGGGCTTGGCGTTAAAGCCCATTTTGATGTGAAACGGGTTGTGCATGATCCTACCTTGCCAATTAATCAAGGCGCCATTCGCGGCTGGACACGCAGTAACTTATTCCACTATAACTTATTGAAATCAGTCGCTGAGCATTATGATTTTGACCTGGACACGCCGTTTAATGAATTGCCGGAAAAAATCCAGCAGGTTATTCTCTATGGCTCAGGCAATGAATCAATCAAGTTACTTTACTTAAGTCATCGTGGCCGTAGCACCCGACATAAGCCTTTTGAAGGTGTTATTCCGAGCTGTGAGCGGCGTTATCGTGAGGCGGAATCTAATATTATTCGCGAAGAGTTAGGCAAATTAATTAGCAACCAACCATGCCCAGATTGTCATGGCACCCGCCTTAACGAGACTGCACGCCATACATTTATTGATAACACGACGCTGCCTGACATTGTAGGCCTAAGCATTAGTAACGCACATGATTTTTTTGCACAGCTTAAGCTAAGTGGTGCTAAGGCAAAAATTGCCGCTAAGATTCTTAAAGAGATTCAGCTCAGATTGCAATTCCTGATTAATGTGGGCCTGGACTATCTCACGCTATCGCGCCGTGCTGATACGCTCTCTGGCGGTGAGGCTCAGCGTATTCGCCTGGCTAGTCAAATCGGCGCTGGGCTAGTGGGTGTGATGTATATTCTTGATGAGCCTTCCATTGGCTTGCATCAACGTGATAACCAGCGCTTATTGGATACCTTGTTCCATTTGCGTGATCTGGGTAATACTGTGATTGTGGTCGAACATGATGAGGATGCCATTCGTCAAGCCGATCATGTGGTAGATATTGGTCCTGGTGCTGGTACGCATGGTGGACGTGTTGTTGCTCAAGGCACGCCCCAAAGCATTATGCAATGTGCTGATTCGCTCACTGGACAGTATTTAAGTGGTCAGCAGGTAATTGAAGTCCCCAAAAAGCGTCTGCGCTTTAGCAACAACCGTGTGCTCAGTATTATTGGCGCTGCTGGCAATAATTTGCAAACTATCGATGTTGATATTCCACTAGGCGTGATAACTTGCATCACCGGGGTCTCTGGCTCAGGTAAATCAACCTTGATAAATCGCACCCTATTTCCCGCCGCAGCAATCAAGCTCAATGGCGCCGCTACTGTGCAACCTGCGCCGTATGAATATATTGCCGGGTTTGAACATTTGGATAAAGTGGTGGATATTGATCAAAGCCCGATTGGCCGCACACCACGCTCTAACCCAGCAACTTATGTGGATGTATTTACATTGATCCGCGAATTGTTTGCCGGTACGCAAGAAGCCCGTGCACGAGGCTATAAACCTGGGCGTTTTAGTTTCAATGTCAAAGGTGGTCGCTGTGAAGCCTGCCAAGGTGATGGCGTGATCAAAGTGGAAATGCATTTTTTACCTGATGTGTATGTCCCCTGTGACCTCTGCCATGGTAAGCGTTATAACCGAGAAACCTTGCAGATCCAGTACAAAGGTAAAAGCATTCATGATGTCTTGGATATGACAATTGAAGAAGCTGCAGCCTTTTTTGAAAACGTCCCGGGCATTGCTAATAAGTTACAAACGTTGATGAACGTAGGCTTATCCTATATTCACTTAGGACAACGCGCCACAACACTTTCCGGCGGTGAAGCCCAGCGCGTAAAATTAGCTAAAGAACTCTCAAAACGCGATACTGGCAATACACTGTATATCTTAGATGAACCCACTACTGGCTTACACTTCCATGATATCAAGCAACTGCTCGCTGTACTGCAAAACTTACGCGATCGCGGTAATACTATTGTTATCATCGCACATAATCTTGATGTGGTTAAAACCGCTGATTGGATTATTGATCTTGGTCCTGAAGGTGGCTCAGGAGGCGGCAGTATCGTTGCTACCGGCACCCCAGAGCAGGTGGCCAAGAATCAAAACTCCTATACAGGAAAATTCTTGAAAAGTGTTCTAGGCTAAAGAGCATCACAACGCGTTAATAGCAAAGATAAATAGTCACCCCATAAAAAAACCGGGATGATCCCGGCTTTTAAAATGACTTAACACCTTAGTCTTCAGTACTTTCAGTAGCTGTCACTGCAGGACGGTCAACCAACTCAACATAGGCCATTGGTGCATTGTCACCTTGACGGTAACCGCACTTGAGGATACGCAAGTAGCCGCCAGGTCTGGATTCATAACGCGGCCCAAGTTCTTCAAACAACTTGGTGACGATTTTCTTATTACCTAAGCGTGCAAAGGCCAAACGCCGGTTTGCTACACTATCTGACTTCGCCAAGGTAATTAAAGGCTCAGCGACACGGCGCAATTCCTTTGCTTTTGGTAATGTCGTTTTAATCAGCTCATGTTCAACGAGAGACGCTGTCATATTACGGAACATGGCAGCACGATGGCTGCTGTCTCTACCAAATTTACGACCACTATTACGATGACGCATAACAAAACCCTTGTTCGAAGCGGTTAAACAATAATATCTTCAGGCGGCCAGTTTTCAACGCGCATGCCCAATGACAGACTGCGTTCAGCCAACACTGTTTTAATTTCAGTTAGTGATTTCTTACCTAAGTTAGGTGTCTTCAACAATTCAGTTTCTGTTTTTTGCACCAAATCACCAATATAGTAAATATCTTCTGCTTTCAAACAATTTGCAGAGCGTACTGTTAATTCAAGATCATCAACCGGTCTTAGCAACATCGGGTCAATCTGACTGGCGATGCTTTTTGCTTCAGCCTCTGAGGTCGTCTTTAAATCAACAAAGGTAGCGATTTGTTCATGCAAAAAAGTAGCCGCACAACGTACAGCGCGCTCAGGATCGATGGTGCCATTGGTTTCAACGTCCAGGATCAACTTATCCAAGTCAGTACGCTGTTCAACACGGGCGCTTTCTACCGCATAAGAAACACGACGCACAGGGCTATATGAAGCATCTAATGCAATAGCACCGATAGGCTTGGTTTCATCACTCACGGGGGACTGATTAGCCGGTACATAGCCACGACCACGCGTTACTTTCAAAGACATGTTAATTTCACCGTTGCTGGTAAGGTTTGCCAATACAAGCTCAGGATTAACAATAGTAACATTTGCATCGTGTTGGATATCACCAGCTAATACTGGGCCTTCACCTTCTTTACTTAACCTCATGACAACTTCTTGTTGTGACTCAACGAGGGATACCGCAATGTTTTTGATGTTAAGCAAAATTTCAATAATATCTTCTTTCACACCATCAATGGTTGAATATTCATGTAATACACCATCGATTTGGACCTCAGTAATCGCAGCACCAGGCATACTGGAGAGTAAAATACGGCGCAACGCATTACCCAATGTGTGGCCAAAACCACGCTCTAGAGGCTCAATAACCACACGTGTCTTATTCAAACCTGATGGCTTGACTTCAATCACGTTTGGTTTTAGCAACTCATCTACTTGACTCATAATGTCTAACCTCTGGCTATAGTTACTTCGAGTACAACTCGACGATCAATTGTTCATTAATGTCTGCAGGCAATTCCGAGCGTTCCGGCAAAGCTTTGAAAGCGCCTTCTAACTTGGACGTATCAACATCCACCCATGAAATGTCAGTGCGGTTACCAGCAAGCTCAACAGCTTGTTTGATACGCGCTTGCTCTTTGGCTTTGTCACGCACAGCAACTACGTCACCCGCTTTGATTTGATAA
>JANQIS010000121.1 GCA_028282045.1 Gammaproteobacteria bacterium | reverse complement strand
TGTATTAACATGCCACTTACCAGCTATCGCCCTCAGCCTGGCTTAAACCCTTTAGCTAATATTAAAAACATTATCGCCTTTGCCAGAGCCCACGGCGATAATGTTTTTAATATTAGCTAAAGGTTTTAAGCCAGGCTGAGGGCGATAGCTGGTAAGTGGCATGTTAATACAGCACTGTGATGTAAAAAGGTTTTATCGTAGCAACCTGTTTAGCTGCTGGCAATCATTGAGTCGGTATTCTTTGTGTGGTTTCAATCTGGTCTGGATCTCGCCTTTTAGCTGAAGTTAGGCTACACTGAGCCACCACTATAATGCCACTAAGCTGTGATGAGAAATATTCGCAACTTCTCAGTGATTGCCCATATTGACCATGGTAAGTCGACACTATCTGATCGCTTCATTCAGTATTGTGGGGGGCTGTCTGAACGTGAGATGGCTGAGCAGGTGCTTGATTCGATGGATATCGAGCGTGAGCGGGGCATTACCATTAAGGCACAAAGTGTGACCTTGTACTATCAAGCACGCGATGGCGAAACTTATCAGCTCAACTTTATTGACACCCCGGGCCATGTAGATTTCTCTTATGAAGTATCGCGCTCACTGGCAGCATGCGAAGGTGCTTTGTTGGTCGTGGGTGCTGCGCAGGGTGTCGAGGCGCAAACCGTTGCCAACTGCTACAGCGCAATTGATCAGGGGCTGGAAGTATTGCCTGTGCTCAATAAAATTGATTTGCCTCAGGCTGAGCCTGAGCGAGTGATTCAGGAGATTGAGGATATTATTGGTGTTGAAGCGCAAGATGCTGTGCGTGCCAGTGCTAAGACTGGGGTTGGTATTGAGGATGTGCTTGAACATATCGTGGCCCAGGTGCCGCCACCGCAAGGCGATCCCGCTGCACCGCTGCAAGCACTGATTATTGATTCCTGGTTTGATCCTTATCTTGGCGTGGTCTCATTAGTGCGTATTAAAAATGGTTTATTGCAAAAAGGTGATAAAATCAAAATCATGTCCACCAAGCAAGAATATGTGGTAGATCGTCTGGGTGTTTTCACTCCTAAGCGTTTTGATCGCACTGATTTGCAATGTGGTGAAGTGGGCTTTGTTTGTGCCAGTATTAAAGATATTCATGGCGCGCCCGTGGGAGATACCTTAACCCATGCTAAAAATGGTGCCACAGTGCCGCTACCTGGTTTTAAGAAAGTGCAGCCGCAAGTGTATGCCGGTTTGTTTCCGGTAAGCTCTGATGACTATGAAGGCTTTCGTGAAGCGTTGGAAAAGCTCTCGCTCAATGATGCCTCATTATTTTATGAGCCGGAAACCTCGCAAGCGTTAGGTTTTGGTTTTCGCTGCGGCTTCTTAGGAATGCTGCATATGGAGATTATTCAGGAGCGCTTAGAACGCGAGTATGATCTTGACCTCATCACCTCGTCGCCAACGGTAGTATATGAATTGTTGCTTAAAAGTGGTGAGACAATTCATATTGATAGCCCGGCTAAATTGCCAGAGACCAATACCATTACTGAAATACGCGAACCGATGGTTGAGGCTAATATTTTAGTGCCGCAGGATTATGTCGGTAACGTGATTACCCTATGCGTGGAAAAACGTGGTGTGCAGACCAATATGCAATATTTGGGTAGTCAAGTATCCTTAACTTATGAGCTACCGATGAGTGAGGTGGTGCTGGATTTTTTTGATCGCCTAAAGTCTACCAGTCGTGGTTTTGCCTCATTAGATTATCATTTCAAACGCTATCAGCCGGCTAACATGGTGCGTTTGGATATTCTGATCAATGGCGACAAAGTTGATGCGTTAGCCATTATCGTCCATAAAGACAATGCGCAATATCGCGGCCGGACGCTAGTGGAACGCTTGAAAGATCTCATTCCGCGACAAATGTTTGATGTGGCGATCCAGGCGGCCATTGGCGGGCATATTATCGCGCGCTCGACGGTAAAAGCCCTGCGTAAGAATGTCACGGCTAAATGCTATGGTGGTGATGTCAGCCGCAAGAAAAAGCTGCTGCAAAAGCAAAAAGAGGGTAAGAAGCGGATGAAGCAAATCGGTAGTGTTGAAGTGCCACAATCCGCCTTCCTGGCGATTTTAAAGGTTGATAATAACTAATCAATTGGTATGGGCTTGGCCAGCTAGCACCGTTACCCCAGTACTTTATTCCACTGAGCAACATGTTCTGATTGTTGCTCTAATAAGGTGTCCACATCACCACTTAAGCTAATACGGTTAATGGTATCACCTTGGGCAATGTCATTGACAACCTTCATGTCAGTATCGGCAACCACTTTGCCAAATACACTATGACGACTATCTAAGTGGGGCGTTGATGTATGGGTGATAAAAAATTGGCTGCCATTGGTGCCGGGGCCGCGGTTGGCCATGGATAAAATACCTGGTGCGTCGTGCTTGCGCTGTGAGTGAAATTCATCTTCAAATTCATACCCTGGTCCACCCGTACCGGTACCTAGAGGGCAACCGGCCTGAACGACAAAGTTAGGTACAACACGATGGAAAGTAACACCATCATAATAGCCACGTTGAGCCAGGTTAACAAAGTTGGCAACGGTGATAGGTGCCTCGTCAGGGTAAAGTTCAAGCGTAATATCGCCTTTATTGGTGTGTAGTGTCGCAGTAATGTTCATATCAAAGTTTAGCTTGTTCGATTATGCCCACTATAGCAGTCATAACCTAACTCGCAAGCTGAGAGAGTACATGCTGACACCATTGGTCTTTGGCCCGTAAGGTCATCTTGGCGAAATCAATAATCATGCCAAAATAGGGGTGAGTATCACTATTTTGCTGTAGATTACGTGATTCAATTACCTTAAGGGTGCTTAGTTGTTGCTTAATCTGAGTATGGTAGTGTTCGATATGGTCTTTAAGGGAATGATCATCCAGGTGCTCTCCCATAGTGAGTTTGAGCAGCAGTTCTTCGCGCTGTTGCGCCGGCTCAACAGGCTGCTTAAGCCAGTCTTCCAATTTATCCAGACCTTCTGAAGTGATGATATAGATACGCCGATTACGTGCACCACTGGATTCGTCCAGGCGTGAACTGACCAATCCGTCTTGTTCGAGTTTTTTGAGAATAGGGTAGATTTGTGCGTTGCTCTCAGACCAATGAAACGGGGTGACTTGGGCAAATTGTTGCTTCAAGTCGTACCCCGACATTGGACCTTTGCTGAGCCAACCGAGTATCGCGTATTGGCTCTTGTTGATGCGACTCATAAGAGTACCCATCCTTTATACCTGCAAATTCACATGATTGCAACCACCGTCAATTTGGATAGGTAATTACAACCGGTTGAACTTTATCTTATACGCTTAGTGTAGACCAACTTTAAATAACATTACAAGTGGACAGGTAAAAATGACCTGTTGAAGCGTGAGATGAGGCGACAGATGGCCTGGTACCAGTCGAATTGGAAAGTGTTAGGTATTTTCTCGGGGGCTATCTTGTGTCAAGTAATAATGACAAGCAGATAAGTGTGTATAGGGTAATGGGTTAACTGGTTCTGGCAGTGGTTTGCTATTATAATCACCCCATTAAGGCTGATAGCATGACAATACAACGATGCCTCACAAGAAAACTCAGTGTGCTAAAAAACGCCCATCTGCTGACCGCACCCGGGAGATGATTTTAGCAGCAGCGCGTAAACTATTTGTGCAGCAGGGTTTTGCAGCAACATCTATTAGTCAGATCGCCAAGGCAGCTCATGTGACTAATCAAAGCCTGATCTATCACCATTTCTCTAATAAAGTTGAGCTGTGGAAACAAATTAAACAGTCGATGGTTGCACAGCACTTGCCTGCAATTCACCAGCGGTTACAACAAGTTAAAACTGCAAATGACTTTATTGAAATTTTTATTAAAACGACGGTGCAGGTCTTTTGTGAATGTCCGGATCTCAAGCGGATGGCTGATTGGCAATATCTGGAACCCGATAGTCTGAAAATTAGTGGTTTATCGATGGGCTCTATTGATGAGGTATGGTTATTATTGAAATCATTTCAACAGGCCGGTGCACTGCGTTCAGATCTGGATGCAGTAGAGATTAGTCAGTTGTTGGTTAGCCTTTCTAATACTGCGGTACAGATTCCACCAGGGCCATTACGTGATGATGTTTTTGCTGAATTGCTGGCCGGTGCTAAGCGTATACTGTTAGTAAAGACCTCTGTATAAGCTATTACGGACTGTTCCACCACCTTTCCACCAAGGCAGCAAACTGACTGACCTCCTCAGAACAATGTTGCCACCAAGGTAATGCCAGTGCTGTTTTTCCATCTTCAGTGGTTGGTATAACAGGTGCAGCCGCCGCGGGGCTTGGCTTTGTAGTTGTGGTATTGAGCTGGTTGACTGAATCATGGACTTGTCTTGCTCCAAGCGAGGTACACAATATATCCATTTCAGTGTTGTCAGGCGAGTAGCCTGGTCGTGCTAGCATCCTAAGGTATGCTTTGACTACTTGTGCTTGATTTGAAGCATCGGCTGCAAAGGTGTCTTGGCGAATGGTCGTTTTTGCAAACAAGCTTTCCATGGCGGTACGAATTTCAGTTGCTGTATGCTTGGCACAGAAAAACCAAATAACGTTATTCTCTGCCAATGGGTCACTGGTGATGTTAGCGGATGCGATAGTATCGCTTATGCTAACCAGGCGATTAATAAAATTGCTGCTTGCTGCTGTGAGTGTTTTTGTATCGCTAGAACAAAACTGCGCTCTTATCGCTTGCACCAGCTTGCCTGTGAGCGAATCGGCTAAAAGACGACTGGCCTGCTGCTTTTTGTTTTGATGATACAGTTGTAATAACGTTACTTTATCGGTTTTATCAGCGGAGGAGGTGAGTGTTAGCTGTTGATTGAGTAGTGTGTTTACGATAGGTGAGCTTGTCTATGCTTTGCCATAGCCATCGGGCTTGGTATTGGCAAGTAGTGCTGCTGCCATAGTTTGAAGGCGTGAAGTACTACTTAGCTCAATACTAGGGTAGAACCATTGTTGAGATACTTGGCTAGTTAACGTGTGGCCATAGGCCGTGAGGAGCTGTGCAGCTTTGGCCGTCTGCTGATACAAACCGGCCTGACGTGGTAACGATGTAAAAGATGGATCGCTGCCAATGCCTAAATCTAGTATAAAACTTTTTCCCAATGCTCTTATCCATAAAGTCTCACTAGGGTGTCGATTAGCTGATGCGATAAGCGGTTGAGTGGCTAGTGATGGCATGTCACAAGGGCCTGCACTGATTGCACTAACAGAAATAGAGCCCCATATAGAGCCCCATGACGTGATAGTCTTATCTACACAGTGCGGCATTGATGTTGCTGCTAAGGTCGCTGGCGAGCCGGCAGCAACGATGCCTAATTCTGGAATAAGAGCACCTAAAACGGTTAACTGAGCGCTATAGTGCGGATCTGTGGCAGCTCTTAATAGGCTCTGCAAGGTCGGCGCTAAAAAAGCTTGGCTGATCGCTGATACAGTGCCTGCTAAAGCGCTATACCATAGATTATCAGCATCAGATTTACGTAATGACGGATCCAGTCTGCTCATGCTTTGCCAAGTCTTTTGCACTGAGGCGATTGCACCACCCAGCAGGCTGATTCGCAATAAAAGTGATGCATAAGCGGGCAGATGTTCAAGCACATCGGGCGAGAGGAATGTCTTGCCCAGGCGATATTCGGTCATTGCCAGCCCCCAAGATATAGCGGTGCGCAGCAGTTGGTGTGTTACAGCCTCCTGAGCTGCTGAGATAAGCAATTTTTCTGGTTCAAGCTCAGTCGGCACGCTAAAAGCACTAGCTAGTGCCAATAACGACACTGCCAGTAGCCCAATGCCGGTTGGTGCCATACCGCAAACAGCGTTTAACACGAGATCGGCTAATATGAGTAACATAAAGAAGCTAATTGTTTTCGCAAAACCATAGTGCGTCCCAAAGCTTGTTGGAGTGTGTAGCTCGGCGCGTGCAGGGCCTCCAGGACCGGCTTCATGGTATTGAATCAGGCTCAGAGCAGTGCGTTCTAACACTGTCTTGGCAGTGAGCTTGCGATATAGCGTATCTAATGGTGATTGATGTGGTTTCCAGGCAATCACTTCGCTGCAAGCCTCAAGATAAGTGCTTTGTGATGGAGCGTGCCTGGCTTCAATTAATGTACGCAGTACGCCGGCAAATAATTTTAACTCTCGATGCCAAAATAACTCGATGCCTGTTAAATGATGCTCATCACAATGCATCAGGCGATTGCCATGAGGATAGGTCATATTCAGGGCCTGATTAACAGCGTCGCTAATGGTTGTTGTCCCTATGTCTTTCTTCGTGGTTTGCTGCGCCATTAGCGTTATGAGCGGCAACATAAAGGCGACCCGATGTCCCATAGTTTTAGCATAGGATTCCAATAATGTTAAAAAGTGATGACCACAGCAGCGCGTAGCAGCGCTAGCATCGTCAATGTCAGTCGGGCATGTTGTGGCAGGGTCAGACCATTTCTTTTGTTGAAACAATTGCTTGATAGCAATTTTAGTTAGCGCTATCAAAACACTGTTATCATGCGGATTATTTGCGGCCAATGCAAATAGGGGAAGGCCATGCTGGCTACAGTGACTGAGCTGTATTATCGGGCAGGTACTTAGTATACTAGCGCATACCTTTTTACAGGTTTCTTGTTTGGCGCGGTACGTTTCTATAGCGTGTTTGAGACGTTCTTTTTCGACCTCATAGCGGCGTTTAGCGTCCTCACTGGGTGGTTCCCGGCGTGCGTGTGCAGCAGAGACTTCATCTTCCCATGCCATTTGAACAGCTTGTTGCTCGCGCCGAGCGGCTTGGGTCTGTGTTACTGCGTCAATTCCCATGATGGTGATATGACTATATAGTGCTTACATAGCGCGCTGGTGTGCTTCCTGTTGGTCTTTGGTCAGCGAATCTGAAGTGAGTTTTCCAAATGGCTTGAGTGGGCTGTCCGTAGCAGATTCACTGATGGCTTTCAGAAAGACTTGTTGAGATAATAGTGACAACAATATCGCCTGGACTCTTTCTAAGTGAGCAACTGTCGCTAGACGTTCACAATCCAGTTCAGTAATTGCCTTGCGGTACATAGCGCTAATTTGCGCTACCATATCACGTCGACGTGCATCATCATGATAATGCGGGTAGGTTGTTTCAAAATAATGGTATAAGCCGGGTAGGTCAGGGCGGCCAGAAAAATGAGCCAAGCAAAATAGCTGTATACCGAAATCACCTTCAATGCTTGAGGTAACACCATCGGTAGTTACTGTAGATTTAATTTTAACAGTGCTGACACCAGCAGTATCAGGGCTGCCTACAACAGTAACAAGCTGCTTTTTCTTATCCTCAGGCGAGTGTTTTGAATCTAGCAAATACGTCAGTAAGTCTTTCAAGTCCTCTGTAGTGCATCCGGCAAACATAGACCAATCACTTTGGTGTAATAGACAAAGCCTGCATTATATTTATAAATTAATGTCACGTAAAATTTAATACAGCAAAAACGGTTATCGTCATTGTGCTACTTGATAGCACAATCCAGGTTTATGCAATATATTTTCCGGACCCCGTGGTCACTGCCACGGGGTGACGGACGAAGCACCATGAT
>JANQIS010000181.1 GCA_028282045.1 Gammaproteobacteria bacterium | reverse complement strand
AGTTGATTATGGGTAACACTACCTTTGTAGCTATTGCACAGCCAAAGTGTCCTGACCTTGCTGCCAATTACACCCACACAACCCATCTGTTTGCAAGGCATCTAATATTCTCAATACTTCCTGTGGGTTACGTCCCACGCTCAGGTCGGTGACCATAGTAAAGCGAATCATACCATCGGGATCGACGATAAAAGTTGCACGCTGTGCCACACCTGCTTGTGGATCAATAATACCAAGTTCCTGTGATAGCTCACGCTTGATATCCGATAGCATCGGAAACGGCAAATCACTCAGTTCTGTTTTATGTTGGCGCCAAGCCAAATGCACAAACTCAGAATCTGTGCTAGCCCCTAAAATCTGTGCATTACGATCAGCAAATTTATCGTTCAGGCGGCCAAATTCAGCAATCTCTGTTGGGCAAACAAAAGTAAAGTCTTTGGGCCAGAAAAATACCACTAACCACTTACCTTGATAACTATCATGATGGATCTGACTGAAAGCACTACCAACCTCATTAGCAACAGTGGCAGTTAAATCAAATTCAGGAAAGGGTTGTCCAACGGTTTTCATCATTTATCTCCTATTGTGTTAAGACAACTTGAGCATATCGCAACGCTATTGATTTATGAAATTGATTGTTTATATTAAAGCAATAGTCAAAAACTATTATCATAATGAACTTAAAAGATCTGGAATATTTTATTGCTGTGGCACAAACCAGGCACTTTGGCCGTGCTGCAATACAATGCCATGTAGCACAACCAACACTCAGTGCACAATTAAAGAAACTGGAGCAAAGTTTAGAAGTGCTGTTGTTTGAGCGCTCACAAAAAAATGTCATGCTCACAGTAGCCGGTGCGCAATTGCTGCCTTATGCACAAAAAGTGCTGATGCAGGTTAAAGAGTTACAAGCTGCTGCGCAGCAGTTGACACGCCCTGACAGCGGCCCCTTAACGCTCGGGTTAATTCCTACTATTGCTCCCTATTTATTGCCAACAGCCGCCCAGCGACTTAACGAGACATTACCGGCAGTAAAATGGATTTTTGAGGAACGTCAAACTCAGGTGGGCGTGCAAAAGCTGCTGCAGGGTGATCTGGACGCCATGGTCATGGCAAAACTACAACCGATCCCTGGCACCATTGAGTTAAAATTGGGCTATGAATCATTTAAGATTGCACTACCGGAAGGCCATCCATTAACAAAACAAAAGGTCATCAAGCTAGATCAACTACAAGGCGAGCCGCTCCTGCTTTTGGAAGAAGGCCATTGCCTGCGTGAACAAACGCAAGCCTTATGTGAGTGGTTGAAGCAGCATCCACAACGCTTTGCCGGCACCAGTTTAGAGACTTTACGCCAGATGGTGGTGGCCAATGCCGGCATTACCGTGATTCCTGCTATGGCGGCTATTCCTACACCAGGTATTGTATATCGCGCTTTCCAGGCACCTGAACCAGGGCGTGAAATTATCTTGCTGTGTCGTGATTCTTACACACGGTTTGAATTAATCAAAAAAATTCAATCTATCCTGTCAGAGCGACTGAAAGTGCTAGCTTGGTAATTGCCTCACTGTTCATTATTATAGGAAAATCATGCAAAACTCAAATTAAGATGGCAACTTTATCTGCGTTTTCTATGCTGGTATGGCCAGTGTGGCCTACGTGCATTGAAAAGAAAGCTACGATGCTGAAAACTATATTAGCCTGCCTTTAAACGCGCTAATCGGCCGGTCCATCGATAAAACAATAACGTGGCAATCAGCATACTCAGCCACACCATCCAATAACCCCATGAAATGATCACCCCATAACTCATACTCAATACCATAATCACCCAAGGACAAAGGCAACAAGCACGCATACGATAACGAAGGTAGCTTAGCAGTACACCTACCAGCAAACTGGCAAGCGCAATAAAAGGGGTCATATATAACAACCAACCTGCAGCAGCCGTCCGAGCCGAAGGGAATAATAGGTTTTGCAGCACCAGACCGGCAATAAATGCCACCAAGCTAAGGAGCAAATAACTCAAGCTGGCCCACAATAGATAATAACGTCGCATATCAGTGGCGATTGAGTAGAGCATCGGTTTGGGCTTGGGCACGCTCGGTAAAGGCACCCATCCATTTGGCCACTGCTCTAAATTGTGCTGCCAAAGCTCTCGGATCCGTTTCGGCTTCTGCCAATAATGCCTGAGAGGAATCAAGGAAATCTGTGATCCACGCCT
>JANQIS010000164.1 GCA_028282045.1 Gammaproteobacteria bacterium | reverse complement strand
CGTGGCGTATTTCAACTGGTGCGTCGTACTGTCAAAGCACAAGGTTGTAAACGCGCTATTTTAGTCGGGCACAATGCCGCGTTTGACTTAAACGTGGTATACGCTGCTGCACAACGCAGTGGTGTGGGCCGTGTCCCGTTTCATCCTTTTAGCACACTCGATACCGTAACCTTAGGTGCCGCGTGTTATGGGCAAACTGTACTGGCAAAAGCCCTGGAAAGAGCCCGGATCCCCTTTGAAAAAGCTAAAGCACATCAAGCCTTGTATGACACTATTAAAACCGCTGAGTTATTCTGCGACTGCGTTAACAAAATTCCCTTCCAAGACTGCTAAACAACCACCACGGCGAACAAAGCTCAAAGTAAAAATATGTCAGCAACCGCCATGTATAGGTAGCATCTGAGTATTACCAAGACTACTGTCAACGTAGCACTTTATCGTTAATGTCAGTGGTACAGCAACCTTCTTTAACCAATGACTGCGCTAAGACTTTAACCGCTGCAAAATCAGTTTTACCGCTACCTAACTTAGGAATACTGACCACCTGATAATAACGCTGCGGTTTCATTAAGTTGTTCATCGAGGAAGCTTTGACTGCTTGCTCCAATGCAGCAATATTCAGGGTATCTCCTGCTGCCAGCAATACGATTTGCTCACCTTTTTTAACATCGGCTAAAGCCACGGCAATCACTTCCGCCTCCGGTTGATCGAGGACTTTTGCCACTTCCTGCTCTACCGCACCCAGGCTGACCATTTCCCCACCGAGCTTGGCAAAACGTGAATAGCGATCGAGAACACGGATAAATCCATCGGGATTGAGCTGCCCTTTATCGCCAGTCAAATACCAGCGCAACCCATCGGCTTTGATCATTACCGCTTGAGTTTTTTGCGTATCATTAAGGTAGCCTTGCATAACATTCACTCCTGCTACAGCAATCATACCAGCACTACCTTGCGATAAAGGTGCTGTGGTTTTCGGATCAAGAATACGTACCACACAACCGGGAATTGGCAAGCCCACTGAGCCGATACAATGGCGAATCCGCTCAGGTAAGTCAGGACAGTTTACCGAAACCACCGGTGCCAACTCAGTCGTGCCATAGCCTTCATAAAGTGGACGTTTGAATTTTTCTTCAAATAACAGGCGCACTTCAGGCAACAGTTTTTCTGCTCCGGCAACGATATAACGCAATGAGGCAAACTGCTCAGGCTGGATATGACGGCTTTTAGCATACAGCCGGAAAAAAGTGGAGGTGCCACATAAAATGGTTCCTTGATACTGTGCTACCAATGCCCCTATACCACCGGTATCACGTGGATCTGGATGGCATACTAGCGTAAGGCCATACATCAGCGGCAACAAAGTATTCACCGTCAACCCAAAAGCATGGAAAATTGGCAGAATCGCCACCATGACATCACGACGTTGTGCTTCAATCACTTCGCTCATTTGACAGACATTACCAATTAAGTTGCCATGGGTGAGCACGACCCCTTTGGATTTGCCTTCACTACCGCTACTAAACAAAATGGCTGCCGGCTGTTGTTGTGATACCGGCCTGACCATTATACGCTCCAGCCAATACCGTGGCAGCAGGCGCACCAGCAACGCCATGGCAATCAAACGGGACTTAAAGATTTGTTTACGCAAGTCTTCTAGATAATGGATTTGTACGCCCTCAAACACAGCAGTTAAATCAATGCCACGCTGTTTGAGCTTGATGAGAAACAGCCGAGAAGTAATCACATGTTCTAATGACGAAGCATCAATAGATGCTCTCATGGCACAATGTGAAGCAGTGTAATTAATGCCAACCATGACTTTACCCTGGGCCAACACACTCAACAATGCCAAACAACCGCCCAGGCCAGGTGGCAGGCAAATACCCACCTTATCCGCTTTGCACAATAACGGTGTCAGGACACGATTGAGCGCCATCACACCGACAATACTGCGGCGCATATTAAGCTGTTTACCACTACTATCGGCAATCGCCAACTGGCGTGGCCGATGTCTAGCATGACGCAACCATTGAGCCACGATCCCTGGCTGCCGGCTAGTGTAATGGTACCACACTTGCGCTTCAAATAGTGCTAATGATTCTGGTGTCAAAGCCATGTCCAATGGCGCAAAGGCCACCATTTTACGAGTCGGCACCACTTGCTCACGTGTGGGCGCAACCACGCTGCGACCACACACACACAAAGCCCATAGTGGCAATGTGCTCTGCACTTTACTCGCACGCCACTGTTGCAATGACATCATCATCACACCCTGCGCGGTTGGCACAACGTGCTCAACTAACTGGATTTTGAACCTGCTGAAAAAATAACGCACCCACCAACCCGGTAAGGCTTGCTGGGTGACCCAGGTAATCGGCCCGCGATATACCTGCCAAACCGCCAGCACGTCTAACCAACTTAATGCAGTCGAGCTCACCAATACTGTAGGCTCCTGCACCCTGGGCAATTGTGGTGCGGACTGCCAAATAATCGGCTGACCTAACGTCATATAGAGCCACACACGGCAACACACCCAAGGGAAGCCTATCATGGCCACCACAATCGCAGCGATCACCAGCATTAACAACAACAATGCCATAAAAGCGTTTAACCTATCATCGAGGCATAGCTATAGCCAGATTATAACTTGATTGGCTATAGAACTTCAGTAGCGAATTGTCATACCAATAGCATTATCACGCAGCGTGCTCTTACGAATATCATCCGGCTAGCATAGAGGCTGATAAAGTGGGCAACCTATTACAATCAAGTCCAGTCAAGATACAGTAATCTCACCATGCCCATAAGTCGGGCATTGGGTTAGGTAAATGCCCGCAAGGCCATCACCAAGCTTGCTAAGATTACGCCGGCAGGGTATAACAAAGTAAATTAGGACATCTGGATCTGACAGCATGCCACTTAAGAAAATGCTGATGGTTATGTTAGGGCTGGTTGCAGCATTTTTCTGCGGCGCAGCAGTTATCATTAGTGGGATGTTTGCCTTTACTCACTCAGATATACACGTACCTCAACCACCGGCTGCTGCACAGACAAAATAATATCATTTTCAAGAGCGCCTAAAATAGCAACCGCACTAACAGGGGCCATAGCGCCCCCATTAAAGGACTCAAACAAGGTGTGATTATATTGGTTTCAGGCGGTTATGTTAGGCTGCCATCGCTGCTTTAAGCTTTTTCATAGCACTGGCTTCCAACTGACGAATACGCTCAGCAGACACTTGATATTTATCGGCCAGATCATGCAATGTGGCTTTTTTCTCTGCCAGCCAACGTGCCTGAATAATATCTTGGCTACGCTGATCTAATGAGGCTATTGCGCCGGTCAATTGCATTTGCGCATTATCCTGCCACTGTTGCTGAGCAATATATTCACCTGGGTCAGCTTCACTGGACTCAAGGAATTGTACTGGAGCAAATACTTCATCGTCACCAGCTTCTGCTGGGGCATCAAAAGCAGCATCATGGGCGTTTAAACGCTTTTCCATCTCGACAACATCTTGCGGGCGCACGTTAAGTGCTTCAGCCACTGCCTGGATTTCCTGCTGGCTAAACCAACCCAAACGCTTTTTGCTGTTACGCAGATTAAAAAACAATTTACGTTGTGCTTTGGTGGTTGCCACCTTAACGATACGCCAGTTACGAATTACAAACTCATGGATTTCTGCTTTAATCCAATGCACAGCAAAGGAAACTAATCGCACTCCCATGGTCGGGTCAAAACGCTTTACTGCTTTCATCAAGCCAATATTACCCTCTTGAATTAAATCTGCAATCGCCAATCCATAACCAGAGAAGCCACGCGCCACTTTAATTACAAAACGCAGGTGTGACAAAATCAAACGTTGTGCAGCTTCAATATCATTGTGCTCACACAGACGCTGAGATAATTCCAACTCTTCAGCCTCTGATAGCATAGGCACACTATGCGCAAACTGAATATAAGACTCCAAACTTTGCGCCGGGTTAACTGGGATCAATGCAGTCTGGGGCTTTTTAATCAAAGCAGTGCTCATAGGCTTGCACCTTTATCTAGTTAAATTGGTGGCTTATTTTAGCACTCTTCGCCTCACAGTGCCAGCTTTAATGAACTTCAATATAATGCTTTGTGCGCTCATCCTTGGGTGCTTTAAACAACTGCCGGGTTGGGCCGGATTCAACGATATGCCCTTCACGCATAAAGATCGTATCAGTAGCAATACGCTCAGCTTGCTTGAGGTTATGAGTCACCATAACGATGGTGAATTTTTGCTTAAGCTTATGGATCAACTCTTCAATCTTCCCTGTGGAAATCGGATCCAGCGCTGAGGTAGGTTCATCGAGCAAAATGACTTGCGGCTGAATGGCAATAGTACGCGCAATGCATAATCGCTGCTGTTGACCACCTGATAGGTGGGTACCAGCATCATGCAGTTTATCTTTCACTTCATCCCACAGTGCCGCTTGTTGCAGTGCTTTTTCTACACGCTCATGCAGGTCTGCTTTACTGATTTTATAGTGCAACCGCAAGGCAAACGCAACATTATCAAAAATACTCATAGGAAAGGGGGTGGGCTTTTGAAATACCATGCCAATACGTTTACGCAGCATGTTAACATCAAGCGATGCATCAAGGATGTTAGTACCATTTAACAAGATTTCACCTTGAGCACGCTGCTGAAGATAGAGCTCATAGATGCGATTGAGCGCCCGTAATAAAGTGGATTTACCTGAACCGGATGGACCAATCAACGCAGTAACATCACGCTCGCGAAAGACAGCCTGAATATCAAATAAAACTTGCTGTTGTCCATAATAAAAATCCAGATGTTTAACTTCAAATTGTTGTGACATCATACACCTCTAACGCTTGCGCTTAGCAATTGCCCGCGCAATTAAGTTCAAAATCAAAATCGTCAATGTAATCAATAACGCCCCCACCCAGGCCAGATGACGCCAGCCTTCATAAGGACTCATAGCGTATTGGAAGATCACCACCGGCAAGTTGGCCATCGGTTTCATCATATCGGCACTAAAGAATTGGTTATTGAGCGCGGTAAATAACAATGGTGCAGTCTCGCCGGCAATCCGTGCCATAGCTAACAACACAGCAGTAATAATACCACTGATTGCCGCACGATAGACAATTAAAATAGTCACGCGCCAACGCGACACACCCAAGGCCACTGCAGCTTCTCTAAGCTGAGGTGAGATCAAGTACAAAACATCTTCTGTGGTTCGCACCACCATAGGCAAGGCAATCACAGCCAAAGCAACTGCACCGGCCAAGGCAGAGAAATGGCCCAAGGTACTCACCATCAACGCATAAACAAACAAACCAATCACAATAGACGGCGCACTGAGCATAATGTCATTGACAAAGCGCACTACTGAGGCCATACGGCGCCGACCATTAAACTCCACCATGAAGGTGGCAATCAAAATACCCAAAGGTGCGGCGATCAACATAGCAATGCCTGTCATAACAAAGCTACCATAAATGGCATTGAGCAACCCACCTGCCTGGCCAGGTGGCGGTGTTGATTGAGTAAAGACTTGCAAGTTCACCGCACCAAAGCCCTCATCTAACAGGCTCCACAAAATACATACCAGGATGAACAGACCAAACAGTGCTGAGGCATAACATAACAATGTAAATAATTTGTTACGCCAACGCTTAAGGCAATTATTGCGTTGTGGGTAATCCAGCATTATTGCGAACCTCCCCGTGTTTTCAAACGACTGAGCATAATGCGTGATATTGCCAATACAATAAAAGTCATCACAAACAAGATCAAACCCAGCTCCATCAATGAGGCAGGATACAATTTACCGAAGGCTTCGGTAAATTCATTGGCAATGGTAGCTGAAATGGTAGTACCTGGCATAAACAGTGCGTTGAATAAGTGATGTGAGTTACCAATAACAAAGGTTACTGCCATGGTCTCACCCAAGGCACGGCCAAAACCTAAAATCACCCCACCGAGCAAACCAGCGCGTGTGTATGGCACCAGAATTTTCATCACCACCTCCCGCCGAGTTGCACCCACACCGTAAGCAGCTTCACGCATAACCGGCGGCACCGTTTCTAATACATCACGCATCACCGAAGAAATTAGCGGCAACACCATGATCGCCAGCACCAATCCGGCAGTAAACACACCGATACCAATTGGTACGCCGCCAAAAATAAAATTAAGTACTGGTACATCCTGAAAAGTATCAATCAGCCAAGGTTGAATATGCGTTGACATGAAAGGCACCAGCACAAACAATCCCCACATCCCATAGATAATGCTCGGAATACCGGCCATCAACTCAATAATACGGGCTATGACACGACCAGCCGGTTTAGGCAGTATTTCTGAAATCAGCACAGCCACACCAAAACTTAATGGAATAGCAATGACCATGTCA
>JANQIS010000143.1 GCA_028282045.1 Gammaproteobacteria bacterium | reverse complement strand
CTCCACTGATAATAGCGTCGCTTTGATCCAAGCCTATCAAAAGCAAGCACCTTATCCGGTGCATTATGTCTCAGAGCCTGACAATGGGCTATATGATGCGATGAACAAAGGGCTGCAAAAGGCCCGGGGTGAGTTTATTCACTTTCTTAATGCTGACGATGTATATGCTTCAAATGCTGTATTAGCAAAGCTATTGCCACAGTTAGCACAAAACCAAGTTTACTATGGTGATGTATTATTTCAGCAGACAGAATTGGTTACCTTACGTTTTGGGCCTGATATGCGCTTGGCACAAGAACGGCTTTATCCGCATAATTTGTGTCAGCCAGGCATGATTGTGGCCAATGAATGTTATCGGCAAGTAGGGCAATTTGATTTGCAATACCAAGTAGCGGCCGATTTTGAAATGACATTACGTTTGGTCGAACAATTTCCTGCCGGTTACCTGCGTCAAGCTATCACTAAGATGGCTTATGGTGGTGAGTCAGATCAACAAGCTTGTCTGGGTATGAAAGAATGTTATATGATCTCTCGTCAGTATGGGGTACCCTGTTGGCAAGCTTGGCTGTCTTATGTGACCAGGCGTTTGAGATGGCAGTTGCGTTATTGTTTCCCTGGTTTATATCAGCATGTCAGGCTCCAGGCGCAGCGTATGCGGAGAGGAATGCGTGGCTAAACCAAAATTGTTGCTTATTGAACAATATGCCCAGGTTGGCGGCGGTCAAGTGGTATTTCTTATGCTGGCAAATATATTATCGCAAGAGTCAATTGACCTAACACTGGCCTATCCACAGCAAGGTGATTTGCACCGGCGTGTTCAGTCACAAATGAGCACAGTGGCGACAGTGAATATGCCCAATATGCAAGGTAGTGGCTGGTTAGGTAAGTTCATAGTGGTGCTCAAAAACCTCATTGCTATCCCTGTGTTGATGCGCGCAGCGCAGGGTAAAACCCAGTTATATTTAAATGGCATGCGCCTGTTACCGGCTGCCCTGATGGCTGCTTTACTGATGCGCAAACCCCTCATTGTTCATGTGCATTTGGTTTATGCTAAGCACATATTGCGTTGGTTAGCATGGTTATCACGTCTGGGCTTGATACAGCGCTTGGTATTTTGTTCAGAGTATTGCTTTGAGGCTTTTTGTCAGGTGGGCTCATCACAACATGCGGTATTGTTAACCAATGCTTTGGGGCAGGCGGCACGACAAGTTAAGCCTGGTTTTGCTGCATCAGGGTTCAAAACAGTGCATTGTGGTTTTTTTGGCAGACCCACTGTCGATAAAGGCATTGAGACAATTACAGCCATGGCCAGGCAGTTTGCCGCCATAGCGTTCGACTGTTATGGTGCTGCTGATTTCCAATCTGAAGCGCAGGTGGATTATCCACACAATTGTCATCAGCACCATAAAGTGGATTCAGTGGTGCACACAATTGTGGCGCAAGGGATCAACGTGGTATTGGTGCCATCAGTCAGGCCGGAGTCTTTTGGTCTGATCGCCATTGAAGCAATGGCCGCAGGTGCTATTGTGATGGTGAGAAATAGCGGTGGGTTGAGCGAAATCGCTCGTTATACGGGTGCATTAAGTTTCAGTAAGGATAGTGAATTGCCACCACTATTACAGCGTATTATTGATATGTCACCTGCTGCGCGTGCCGCATTAGCCAGGCAGCAACATCAGCAAACCCTCAAGCACTACGATGTTATGCAATTTCGCAAAACCTTGCTTTCCGATATTATAACAATGAACTAACACTTTTTAAGAACCCATTGCCTATGAAGCTTGGCTTATTAAGACAGCATAGTAGTGTCATCAGTTTTTCTACTCATGTGATGGATTTTATTCTGGTTGCGGTGTCGGGCTATCTTTCATATGGCATTTATGTGGGCAGTTTAGCGCAGATACCGCAGTCTTATCATTGGGCCATTATTGTCAGCAGTATATTAGCCTCGCTATGCTTGAAATTTACCGGGGTGTATCAGGCATTTCGTGGTCGTTCAGTGACGACTTTATTTAAGCGCGTGGTCAGTGCCTGGTTGATATTGATGTTTTTATTCTTATTTGCTGTGTTCTTCACCAAACTTAGCAGCGTGTTTTCACGGGTTTGGTTTGTTGAATGGTGGACGCTCAGCCTGATACTGGTATCACTGTTGCGTATTATCGTGCTGATTTTGCTACGCTGGGCGCGCCGCCAAGGCTATAACCGTCGTTTTGTAGCAATCGTTGGTGCCGGTGTTTTAGGACGCCAAGTGA
>JANQIS010000132.1 GCA_028282045.1 Gammaproteobacteria bacterium | reverse complement strand
TAAAGAGTGACTCGCCTGCAATTTTGGTGGCCAGTGATTTGGGTGCTTTAATGGCCTTCATGGTGGCCAATACCGCAATGGGGTCTGTAGGCGAAATGAGTGAGCCGAACAATAGGCAATAGATCAGTGGTAAGTGGATGTCTAAGACGGGTAGTACGTAATACAAGGCAAAGCCAATAATAAAGGCTGAGGCGATCGTCGCAATGCTGGCAAGGGTGAGGATTTCCCATTTGTACTGATAGAGTGATTTCAAGTCGACAGTGAGGGCACCGGCAAATAAGAGCAAGCCAAGTAACCCATTGAGTAGCCAATCACGAAAATCAATTTGCTTGAGAATATTATTAGCTGTGGTTTGCAGGTTGAACCAACTATGGTGATGCGCGATAACAAGGACGAGTGACAACAGGCAAGCTCCGATGGTGATAGCAATAGTGCCCTGGATTTTGAAAAGGCGGTGGTTGATCATATGAATGACCGTGGTGATCACAATAATCACCGTGACAGTGGTATATAATTCCATGAGGCTTGGTTAAATGTAGCGATACGCTATCATAGCGTTTTATGGCCAGTCTCACCAGTTTACTGATGAGTCAGCAAAAATGTAGCGCGTGTTAATAAAGTGGACAGGTGCGATTGACGGTGCTGACACAACGTATCATTGCAGGTATGTGTTTTGGATAGGGTTTGATAACATCAATAACGTGTTGTACGCCACGAGTATGGCTGATGATGTGTAGTGCTGTTTGCTTATCTGTGGCATTGGCATATCCCATGACGTAGGTTGTGCCATTGAGGGTCAGAATATTAAAGTGCATTGGGTTAATCTCACCTAGCAGGTTGGTCTTGATGCGTGTCGTAGTAAAAAAATCATCAGTGGAGCTAAAATCAGGAATGTTCTGTGTAACATGCAAAAAGTCATAGTATCCTTTAATGGTATCAATAGATTTGATAGCAAATAGCAGTTTAAGACGTGTATTATTGTCAGGCACATAACCCGCAATAAGTGCACGACGGCCATAGACAATCACCTCGATTTTGGCGTTTTCAGGTGCTAACTGTGCTAGCTCATAGTCAAGGTAATGCTCCAGCCACAGGTCGTCTACCATGGTGCCAGTGGGCAAATTGGTGGTGGCCGTTTTCATCGCAAGATAGGCGCATGAGGATAATAAGCACATCAAGCATACCATTAGTGCGTAAAGAGCATACTGTTTCATGAGTTTGGACTGGGCAAATATTTGCTTATCTTAATGTAACTTAAAGACTTTTTAAATGAGATAGCTTTTTTCGATAGTCCCAGTTTTCTAGATAGCGTTTTGCCAGTGGGGCTGAGGTGAGAATCAGCATATTCTCAGCATTAAAATGCTGTGCAGAATAGGTGTAGTTGAATGAACCGGTTTCAACCGTATTGTCGTCAAAAATCATAATCTTATTGTGGGCAATACTGGGTTGGTCATCTTCCCAAATGGGAATATGGTGGCGCATGAGATAACGCGCTACCGACTTTTGCCCTGGTTTGAAATTACTTTTATCTAAAATAATCGCCACTTTTACACCACGTTGTGCTGCACGCACTAAGGCTCTGGCAATAGCGTATGACGTAAAACTATAGGCTTGTACGTGTATAGTGCGTTGGGTGTGTTTTATCGTATTAACCAGTATTTTTATGCAGTTTTCTGCAGGGCTAAAACACAATTGATAAGGTGTATTTGCTGGTAGCACAGCAGCATTAGTGCATGCGCAAACCAAGAATAATAAAACACTTAGCCACTTCATTAAGATTTAAAAGTGCAGTTTTCGTTCTATTGTGACAGATTTATCGTGAATGACCAGGTCGGTGATTGGTAAATGACTCAGCACTAAACTATGCTTAATGGGCAACGAATGTTGTAGGAGCTAGCGATGGGGGCGAAAAAAAATAAATACCATATCGAGTATTTGCATCAGGATCTGTTGGGCGATTGGGAGTTGGTACGTCAGTGGGGTACAGTAGCAGATCCGGCTGATCAGCATGCATTAACCAAAGTAACTTCATATCGTGCCGGGCGTGCGGAAATCAAGCAAGCTAAAAGTATCCGTAAGCTGATTTCCTATTAGATAATTTATACAAAGCCTGTTCTGGTAAAGGTAATCGGGTTAAGCATCATCGATGCCGAATGATAAAACACTCAGGTTGAGATATACAAGTTTTAATTTTTTAATATTGCCCATACAATACAGGCTTGTGCGAAGTGGGCAATGGTATAGAGGGGATGCTTAAACAGCCACATTTACTGGCACGTACCAAAGAGTTCGACTTGCTTTGTTACTGGGCAATCGCCATCGCCCTGATTATTTT
>JANQIS010000127.1 GCA_028282045.1 Gammaproteobacteria bacterium | reverse complement strand
CATACTAAAATAATAGGATTGTATTTCGAGCTTACACAGGTTGAAAGCATCCTGCAAGAGTTTATTTTAACATCTTTGTTATAACAGAATATCAACAGGCTCGACCGATACACGCCTGACCAAGCTATAGACAGTTTAAAAATAATAATCCATGTCACTGGGTTAATGGTCTGAATATTGCCCGTTACCCAGTGCGTAGCGGCTGGTTTTAGAGAGCGGGTGCGTGGATCTGCCTTGGTTAATTAAATGATAAAAATTCTTGACTTTATATGGTGTAATGATAATAATGGTTTTTCCTCTCGTAAAGAAGTGCCGGACAGTGATTGCTTCTTGCATGTAAACACAGTCGGCCAATGATGATCTTGAAGATGACCTGCGAAACCACAATTGGGGTAAGTGACGTTTCGCAGACTTGGGGGAGAGCCACAAGGGCCTGTTGCAGGCCCTTGACCTTTTTAAGCGATAAGCCTTTCACATCCACATTAAATGATAAAAAATTGTACTGCTATAGATATCTGGAACACTTCGTTTTCACTCGGTATAATGCAGCCCAGACAACACATTTAAGTAGATATAAATTATGCGGTCAATGTCACATAAAAATGTCGGCATGATGTTTGTACTCTCTATCTTGCTGATCTATCCACTGCCCCAGGTAGCAATAGATATTTACCTGCCATCCTGGCCATTTATGA
Organism: Gammaproteobacteria bacterium; assembly: GCA_028282045.1. Lineage (GTDB taxonomy): Bacteria > Pseudomonadota > Gammaproteobacteria > Francisellales > CACEW01 > JANQIS01. The sequence continues at coordinate 3,479 of JANQIS010000127.1, read as the reverse complement.
TCAATGCGCTTCACACTTCTAAATTTTTGCTACAAACCAGTTTAACAGTTTACATCCTTTGTTTAGGAGCAGCTCAACTCGTTTACGGTCCGCTTTCAGATAGATTCGGCCGCAAGCCCCCTTTATTATTTGGAATCGCATTATTCTTTGCAAGCAGCTTTGCTATCCAATACGCAACCACGGTGACTCAACTACTTATACTAAGAGCCTTGCAAGGACTTGGGATTGGGTGTGGATTTACAATCGGCAGCGCCATATTAGCTGACGTTTTTGCAGGAAAGAAGCTGGCGAAAATGACCTCTTATTCAGCAATGGTTTATTCATTATCGCTGATATTGGCACCATTGGTTGGCAGCTATGTGCAACATTATATAGGTTGGCGAGCAAACTTCACGCTGATGGCTGTTTATGCATTGGTATTATTTTGCCTGATTGTTTTTTTCGTATCCGAAACCGCCCCCACAAAGCAAGTTGCACCTATCACACTGGCAGCAACGGCAAGAGGCTACTTTTCATTACTACGGCAAGGCAACTTTATCCGCTTCGTGCTCTGCTTGATATTGGCCTATGGTACCATGATAGCATTTAACATTATTGCCCCCTTTCTTTTTCAAGAAAACCTTCATGTTTCCGTCACCAATTATGGAAAATTGATCCTCATTGTTGGTACAGCCTATTTTATAGGGGCAACGATTAACAGCCAACTGATCGGGCGCTTTAAAATTTATCAGTTAATTTTTACAGGTTTAATACTGATGTTGCTATCAGGAATCGGACTATTAATAATCACATTAGCCGGACTTATCAACGCCACAAGTGTGATATGTCTGGTATCGATTACGCTGCTCAGTTTGGGCTTTGTCTACCCTAATTGTTTCGCCTGCGCGCTTGATGTTTGCACTGAAAAAGGATGCGCAAGCGCATTGATCGGTTCGGCTATCCTGATAGGCGTCTCAGCAATCAGTCTATTGGTATCACATTACAATGTTCATCCTGATTACTGCCTGGCTATTTCTTATTTGATACTATCTTCACTTAGCATACTAACCTGGATATGGCGTTAATCTGCATGAACATGGAACGGCTTTTTTAACCACATAGATTTAACTCTCTATCAATAACTCACGCCATTGTTGTTTGATGTGTTTTTCCGTCACTGCCATGGCTTTAAGTTCAGGAGTAAACACCTTTAAACGCCACGACTCCACCAACCAGCGAAACTGTTGCCACTTGCCAGGTACCTGGCATTGCGCCCAATGATCAAGACAGGCTTGCCAATATGGCTGTACCTGCAAGCGATTAACACGGTCTTTGTCAGGATTTTGATTCAAACGCTCCAAACGACGCAGCATGCCATTAAGATAAATCGGCACATAGCGCCACTGCGTCAATGGAGTCTGGCTAATAAAATGCTGCTGACATACCTGTTGCAGTTGACTGCGCAAGTCTTGATAACCTTCAATCACCAGCAGGCTAAGACGTTTTTCACTTAAGGCTTTAGCCAACTGCTGATAGCGCGGCAAAATCAGTTCTAACTGCCGCAGCAGTTCGCTGCTCACCGCCGGCCAATCGATCTTTTGTTCACATAATGTTTGAAATGTTGTCGCATCACGGACAGACTGGCTATCGGTTTGCGCTAGCCAGGCACGTTCAATCAGGCCATGCCAAATGTCATACCAATAATCTGCCTTACTGCCGATACCGCGGTATTCTAACTCCAGCTTTTGCCAGCAAGCATCACGTTTGAGCGCATTTAAATACCGTACATGATGATAAGCTAACAACTGGCGTAGCCCCAGATGATGTTGATGGGCTGCTTGTTGTGCGCTGGCAAATACTTGCGCTATTACTCCGCCATCAACCACTTGTAAGCCAGGAAATCCCGGCATGCTAATACCGTGCTGCTGCTGAGTAACCTGCTGTGCTAAGCAATCAAATTGCCACGATTGCTGCGGAGCTTGTCTCACCTGTTGTTGGTGTTGTTCAGTCACCGCTTGAGCCGTTTCAGTCTCTAACTGTTGCTGCAGAACAGGCAGATCACGCCCCGTGGCAATAACCTCACCATCAGTATCTATCACCATAATGCGCATCTGCAAATGGGGCGGCAAGTCCACTTGCTGTAAATCCACCGCATCAATGGACACCCCAGTCATGCGAGTTAAATGCTGTGCCATATGGGCAAAGACACTATCGCCTTCACTCACCCCTGCTTCCAAGCATGCCCGGGCAAAATTGGGTGCCGGCACGTAATGGCGCCGCCTGGATTTGGGCAAGCCACGAATCAGCGCTGTCATTTTTTCTTCAAGCAATGCCGGTACCAGCCACGACAACGATGCCGCACTGACTTGTCCCAACAGCGGCAACGGCACTGTCACACTAACACCGTCAGCCTGCGAACCTGGCTCAAAATGATAGCTCAGCGGCAAACGCACATCACCTAATATCAAGGTATCAGGATAACGTTGTGCCACCTGCTGTGCACTGACAGGTAAAACCTGATCGGCATGCCAATACAACTGTTGCTGTGTCTCAATAGACTGTATACGTACCCAGCGTTTAAGCCCTGGCGCATCAATAATGTCTTCAGGCAAATGCTCAAGATACCATTGGACTAATTGGTCCTCATCAACCAATAAATCACGCCGACGGGCTTTATCTTCCACCACGCCTAAATCCGCTACCAGTTGCCGGTTGTGCTTTACCCAGGCAATATCGCCCTCCCACTCACCACGCACCAACGCATGGCGAATAAACAACTCACGCGAGACCCCGGGGTCAATCTTGCCATAATGTACGCGGCGTCGACTGACAATATCCAAGCCATACAATGTGACGGTCTCATAGGCCAAAACCGCACCGCGTTTGCTCGACCAAAACGGATCATGATAATGGTGTTTAACTAAATGAGCCGCCACAGATTCAATCCAACCTGGCTGTATCAGCGCAACCTGACGCACAAATACTTGCTGAGTTTCGACAATCACCGCCCCCATCAGCCACTTCGGTTTACGCCTGGCCAGGCTGGAGCCAGGAAAAATACGACACTTTACTTGACGCGCTGCCAGGTAATCACCTTGTTCAGTGATGCGCGCGATATAGCTTAAAGAGCCGGTTAACAAGGCTTGATGAATACGTTGGTACAAGGGGTTTTGGCTAGCGTCTTTTTCTTGCAACCAAGCGCTTACGCCCTGCTCCGGATCAATTAAAGGCACTGACCAGCCTAGTTGCTTACACATTGCCGTCAGTTGTGCATGAGTCTGGCGCCATTCACGCATACGTTGGTAAGACAAAAAATGCGCCTGGCAGTAGCGGCGGGTTTTGTTTTGTGACAATCGGGCAGTTTGTTGGTGGTAGTCCTGCCAGAGGATTAACCAACTCAATAAGTCCGAATCAACCTGCTGATAACGCTGATGACATTGATCAGCCTTTTGCTGCTGCTCTAGTGGCCGCTCGCGCGGGTCTTGAATCGCCAAGCCACT
>JANQIS010000071.1 GCA_028282045.1 Gammaproteobacteria bacterium | reverse complement strand
TAAGCTCTGGGAATATCAGCAATGTATTGCAACCGATAAAATTAAAGATGAACAGATATTGGCTCAGAAGTTGGCACAAGGCATTCCATCATTAGCTGATTTCCAGCTTGCCGTGGTAGAGACCGAGCCGACTTTTTACCAACAGTTACAAGCCGATGTGAATGACTGTATTACCTGTTTTCAAGCCATTACTCACCAGCTTGAAGAAAAATGCTCTACCGACGAGGCTCCGCCCTCATCACGACTGCTTAATATCTTGCAAACCCTTGAAGAACACATACGTTATGCACTGGCATTATCTGAGCACACTGACACATTACAACCCGAGGCTGAAACTGACCCCCCTGATACGGCAAACAAGACACCACCTCAAGCTAAGCCAACAACTTTCAAGGTCAACACACCTGACATTATGGACCGACACCAGGCTATCAATTCACTGCAACATATTTCTCAGTTCTTTAAACAATCAGAACCACATTCACCTATCCCTTATCTACTGGATCGCGCAGTACGTTGGAGCAATCTCACCCTACCTGAGCTGATTGAAGAAATGGTTTCCGACGGCAATTCTCGCAGCGAGATCAGCAAATTAACCGGCATCCAAACCACCCAATCACCCACAGAAAAAACCAAAACCTAACCCATACAAAACAGGAGAAATCATATGGCTAGTATTAACGATAAGCTAGAAAGAGTCAGGAAGCCTCGCGTTCATATCAAGTATGAAGTGGAAACTGAAGGCGCTGTGATTGAAAAAGAACTGCCGTTTGTCGTCGGCGTGCTTGGCGACTTCTCTGGCGACCCGACAGAAAAGCTTAAGCCTTTAAAAGAACGTAAATTTGTGCAAATCGATCGTGATAACTTTGATGATGTCATGGCACGCCAAAATGCCGGATTGAATTTACGCGTCGAAAATGCTCTGTCTGAAGACAATAGCGAAATGGCACTTAATCTGACCTTCAAATCAATGGCTGACTTCGAGCCTGAAAACATTGTTGAACAAGTACCGGCATTAAAAGAGCTCAAAGCAGCACGCGACAAATTACGTGACCTATTGTCAAAATCGGATCGCTCCGACGAGTTAGAAGCCATTTTAGAACAAGCCCTACAAAGCCCGGAAAAATTGCAAAGCCTTGCCAAAGATCTTGGCCTTGATACAGACAAATAGGAGTTGTTTATATGAATACTCAAACACAAAGTGAAACAAGACTCGAATCTAATCTACTCGAGGATGAAAACTTATTAGAGCAGGCTATCGCAGCCACCAAGCAAACAGAACGCTCCCAAACAGAAGACTTACTAAAGGCACTTACAGAACGCGCCATGGACGGCACAGTCAAATGGGACCGCAGCCTGGTAAACACGATTAACAATGCGATTAACAGTATTGATGAGGCCATGTCCAAACAACTGGCTAAGATTTACCACCATGAGAAGCTTAAGAAATTGGAAGGCTCCTGGCGTGGGCTGTATTATTTGGTTACCAATTCAGAAACTGGCGAATCCTTAAAAATTCGTGTTTTCAATGCCAAGAAGAACGAGCTCTTTAAAGACCTGGACAAAGCAGTCGAGTTTGATCAAAGCCAGTTATTTAGAAAGGTTTATGAAAGTGAATTTGGCACACCTGGCGGTGAGCCTTACAGTGCCCTGATTGGTGACTACGGCTTTGGCAACCACCCCAATGACCTGAGCATGCTCAGCAAAATTTCTAATGTTGCTGCGGCCGGATTCTGCCCATTTATTTCAGCGGCTGACTCTAGCATTATGGGCTTTGATTCCTGGTCAGAGTTATCACGTCCGCGTGACCTTGCTAAAATCTTTGACAGCGTTGAATACGCCAAATGGAAAAGCTTTCGCGACAGCGAAGATTCACGTTTTATCACCCTCACTATGCCAAGAGTCTTGGCAAGGTTGCCCTATGGTGAAACGACCAATCCCATAGATAGCTTCAACTTTGAAGAAACAAAAAAGCAAACCGGTAAAACCACTGCCCAACTTGACCATGCCGATTACTGCTGGATGAATGCAGCTTATGTGATGGGCACACGCATTACTGATGCATTTGCGCAACATGGTTGGGCTACAGCAATCCGCGGCGCCGAAGGTGGCGGCAAAGTGGATGACTTACCATTACATGTTTTTAAAACTGATGAAGGTGATGTCGATTCACAATGCCCGACGGAAATTGCCATCACAGATCGACGTGAAGCAGAATTAAGCAAATTAGGCTTCTTACCGCTGTGTCATTACAAAAACACTGATTATGCCGTTTTCTTTGGTGGTCAAACCACACAAAAGCCTAAGAAATACGACCGCCCACAAGCCAATGATAATGCCGCCATCTCAGCACGCTTGCCCTATATTATGGCTTCAAGCCGCTTTGCCCATTACCTTAAAGTCATGGCACGCGACAAAATCGGTTCTTTTATGGAAGTGCAAGAATGTGAAAACTGGCTTAATCGCTGGATCGCCAACTACGTTAATGCCAGCGAAGATGCAAATCAGAAGCAAAAGGCTAAATTTCCTCTGGCTGATGCTCATATCAGTGTGGAGGAAATTCCTGGCCAACCCGGCTCATACAATGCCGTGGCACACTTGCGCCCTTGGCTGCAATTTGAGGAGCTGACAGCTTCAATGCGCCTAGTAGCCAGAATTCCAAAACGCAAATAATCAAAGCACATGATGCCATCGTCACAACGGGCGATGGCAAATGTCTTCTAATACAGCTTAGCCCTGATTCGTTTTGATGACATTTCCGGACTAACAAAAGCCTTCTTATACCGCAATATTTTAATTTTAACACTCATTTTTAATTAAAAAAACGACAAATTAGGTTGAACTATTACTATTTTAGATGATATAGTGTTCAATGTGTTCTTAGCACAGCAAGCCAAGCAAGGCTCGCCATACATCCTTAGGGTGTTATGAAGAATCTTATGTTTTATTCTCAAATTGGGAGATTGTATTTATGAGCATTTACATGCAAATTTCATCCATTCCTGGATCTGTATCTACTGATGGCTTCAACCAACAAATTCAACTTGAAAGCCTCGACTTTGATATTAGTCGTGACATCCACACGCGCGTGGGTAACACATCATCACGGGAAGGCTCACTGGCACAAGTAGGACGCTTTACTGTAAAAAAATATATCGATGTTGCATCATTGTTACTGTTAAAAGCGGCTATCTCCGGTAAACCTATTGCAACCATCACAGTTTCTTTCACCACTAACAGTGAAACCGCGCCACAAACTTACTTATCCTACACATTGAGCAATGTGATTATCGCTGCTTATAAGGTTGACGAAAATCGATTAGACAAACCCAGCAACCCACCGGCAACGCTGCCAAATAAACCCATAGAAACGCTCACCTTGGATTTCACCGAGCTTGATGCAACTTATATTGATCACGACGCTGGTGACAACCCTGGGGCGCCAAGTCGTCTTAGCTGGGACGTTTCCCAAGGGACTGTAGGCTAACCGAGTGCTATTGCCTGAATGATTGTGCTCTGTATTAACGAACCCGACTCGCATGGATGTCGAGTCGGAGCGGCCATGGATGGCTTTACAGCGTGTTTGCGATATAGAGCACAGCCATGATGAGGCGTAACTTTCTTTTCTATTTTTCAAACTCACCGTAAACACCTCCACGTGGGCTTCTATGCAGCGCCCATGCTACATAGGGTTTGATAATAGAAAAAGAAATTAACCGTTTGGGCATTTAACGCACGAACAGCCTCTGAAGCTTATGTCACTTTAAATTAGTAGCAAATCACTGTATAGTGGCCGAGTCTATGCTCAATGAGCATCATGAGTGTTTGGCCAATTCTGTGGGAGCTTAAAGCCCATGCAACAAAAATATGATGTTATTACCCGTTGCTTACACTGGATTATTGCCATCGGCATTCTGATTATGATTGGCCTGGGCCTAAGCTTCGACTCGCTCACACCAAGCCAATTCCAAACGGCTGTTTTTATTCATAAATCATTGGCAATGACTCTGCTTATACTCATGATTGTGCGCATACTCTGGCGCCTGACTTATGGCAGCACACCACCCTATAATCAACAGGTTGCACACTAGCAGATTTCAGCCGCGCATAGCCTGCATAAAATCCTTTATCTGGCTATTTTTACAATGCTGTTTTCCGGTTGGCTTATGTCTTCTTGGAGCGGCTATCCAGTACCGTTTTGGGGGTTAGCTAACGTAGCCTTACCGCTGGCACACAATAAACACAATGCCGCCATTGCCAGTGGAGTACATAGTGTTTGCGCCTGGATTATGATTATATTGATTGTGCTACATATCATCGGCGCCTTGTGGCACAATATTGTACGCCGTGACGGTGTTCTCAGACGTATGCTATAATAATCAACTAATTTACATAAAGCCAGTAGGTCTTATGACGTAATGGTTGATAGCCTAGCTTAATTCGTTTGACACTATGTCGGTCAACAAAATCGTAAGCTGCTTTGAGCCACGTCATATTATGCAGATCCAAATCACCATGCACTGAATCAGAATAGGCAACACACCAGTGTCGGTGTTGCTTAAGTGCAGTAATAACGCGCTCACTATTGATGGCCACATCAGTGGGATAAAAATCCATTTTGCTTAACCAGGATTGATTAAAAGGCGCGGCCCTACCCGAGAGATAATACAACATTGGCGCGTCATAAAAACTAATAAAATATTTTGACCCGCATTGATATTGACGGTAGCGTTTATTAAATACATACCAAATATGTGCTTGAGGCTCATTCACATAGATACCGAGTTTTTTTACCATGACATTGTTATGCGTTACCAAAACATAGTGCGACATATCAATGGCCATATAACTATTGGCCACCACTGGCACTACAATACCCAATAGCAAAAAGTTAGAAAACACCAAAGTACGTAACCAACGTCCACGCACAAACTGCAGTACTATCGGCAAAATCAAGACAAATGCCACCCCCAAATAAAGGTAAGCCATTTGACCAAAATGACTCTGCGAATTTGCTCGTTGGCACAAATAAAATATCAGCAAGGATAATAAGCAATAGCAAATCTGCTTTAGTCCACGATTACCATAGTCTTGCGCTCCCCACAGCAATAGTAATGTAATAGAAAAACCAGACGACACGATAATGCCATAGTACAATGCATTAACTTCATAACTACCTGAACCAACAAAAACCCAGCATGCGATTACCACCAAAGGCATCAACCACAGAAGCAACGGCAACCAATATACTTTCTCTGTGGCTTTTGACACTTTGATCACCGCCCAAACAACTAAAGCAATAGCAGGCCCTACTAATATCATGCCGATATATCCAAACAAATAGATCGTGCGTACAAGCAGTTCGTTACCCCAACCTTGCTGAGCAATTTTATGATTCGATACCGCAGCGCTCATGACTTGTTGGTATTGATGCCATACGCCAAACCAACCGAAATACCCCCATAGCAGCAGCACTAACACCAGGTAAAAAGCAACGGCTAAAGCCAGGCCGGCACGATGATGTTCCGAGCAAATAGCAAGTAACATGCTGACAATCATACCTGCCACAATAACACTGAAATTACCCCAGCTCGCAACGGCGATTGCCGCACCAGCCAACACAGCATAGCAATAACGTCGCCATACCCTAATCTGTCGTTCAGAAGCCATCCACAGACCAAAACCAAACATGAGAAACAATGTCACGACGGTATAATAGTTGATGAGATAATCTGTAAAATGTCCTGTGCAGGCCAGCGTAATAGCCAACCCTAAAGGTAAAGTAGCACGCGTCCAGTCTAAACGTCTCAATCCCCACAACAAACACAATGTCGCTAACAACAATAGGAGCCCCATCGCCATACGCAAGCCATAGAAAGACAAATGGAACCACTGTACTAATAGCACATTGAGCATATAGCCAGGCCGATATGACATTAAAAAGTCTGTCTGCCCTGCACCCAGATGGTTTGCAGCCCAGATACTATACAGTTGCCAGCCTGTACTGGCATGATAGGCGTAACTATGACGATACAGGTACAGCCATTCAAAAATAATCAGGGCGATGGCGATTGCCCAGTAACAAAGCAAGTCGAACTC
>JANQIS010000067.1 GCA_028282045.1 Gammaproteobacteria bacterium | reverse complement strand
CCTAAACACAAGCCAAATAAAAAAACAAACATTACTGGCTAAATTGTCAGGAAACTTTTTCGCCTGTAGTATGGGCATTTTCACGGTAAATATCCAGGTGCAGATTTGTTTTATGACTTACTCGCACAAGTCAAAGAATATGGCTATTATCAAGGCATTGTTAGGTAAAGCAATGTAAAAAGATGACGGCACAGCGCGCACTAATGCTACAGTTAATTTTTGTCTTGGCTGCTGCCATTGCAGCGGTGTATGTGCAATTGGTTATGGGAATTGCGCCTTGTCCGCTGTGTATTTTACAACGCTTAGCCTACCTTTTGGTTGGGGTGGTGGTCATTATTGCTTTAATTCACCGCAGTCGGGGGCTCGCACAGGACATTTATTTTGGATTGTCATTGTTGTTTGCTTTATTGGGCTTGGCTGTTTCCTTGCGCCAGGTATGGTTGCAATTGGTGCCGCCGCAAAACTCCGGGATATGCGGACCAGGGTTAAATGAATTGCTTCACTCGTTGCCGCCAAGTAAGCTGATGCATGACGTTTTCTATGGTGCCGGTGATTGTGGCGTCGTGCACTGGAAGGTGCTTGGCTTGAGCATGGCCGGTTGGTCGGCGGTGTGTTTTTTGTTGATCTTTATCGTTGGTTTATGGGGTTGGATGCGAAAAGATACTGCATAAAAGGTAGCGTTATTTACCTGGCTGCTTCTGGCACCAACAATACAACACCTTAGCCCCCTTCGCGGCACATTGCATAGTGCAACGTTGATTTAAACTGCAGTGGGTTTTGGGGGCGCTGAGTTTTTTAATTAACCCTTTACGTTCTAACTGCCCCAACATGGGCTCCAGCACGGTTACTGGTAGGCTGAAGGCTTTACTGATGGTGTCGCAATCAGCAAACTGATGCTGTTGCAGGTATTGTTTAACGTTGAGCAAACTCATCAGTGGCATCCTCCGGCTGGGTGATTGGGTAAGACTTGCGCTGGTAAACTCAGTGTGCTGCCTTTACGGTAAATACCCCATAGCGTGATGCCAAGTAAGACCAACATCGAGGCAATCCATAGGGTGCTGTTGAACGGGTGGCTTAATATGCTGCCGACTTGATAGACGATCACTGCCAAAGCATAAGCAACCACCATGCTCCAAATCAGTGATAATATGGCCCAGCCGCGGCTGGCTTCGCGTGTAGTGACGGCAATAGTGGAGACGCAAGGAATATATAATAAAATAAACAGCATGTAGGCAAAAGCACTCAAGGTACTACCAAAGGCATTAACCATAGTGCCCATGGCAGTTCTGGTCATGTTATGCTCGGCTTCGTTGGCGGCCAGTGGGTTGGATAAGCCCTGGCCCATGCCGGTCAGACTGTCATAGGTGTTTTGTACAGCAGCTTTGAGGCCGGCCATTAAGTTGTATTGCTTCGGGTCAAAGCTATTTTGGTCATCGTTTTGTGTATAGAGTGTGTTGAGTGTGCCCACGACCACTTCTTTGGCTAAGAAACCGGTGGCCAGGCCGACCGTGGCTGGCCAGTTGTCCGGCTGCACGCCCATCGGTGCCAGTGCCGGCGTGACAGCACGCCCTACATAAGACAGCAAAGAAGTATCACTGCCGTTGGGGTTAATGGAACCATTTAGCTGTACCGTATTGAGTGTACCAACTAGCACACAGATCGGCACAATCACTTTACCGGCACGGAATAAAAAACGTTTGAGGCGTTGCCAGGCACTTAACACGATAGTGCGCCCTGAGGGTAGGTGATAAGGTGGCATTTCCATAATAAACGGCGCAGGTTTGCCCGGTAGCAAAAGTTTTTTCACTACCAGGCCAGTAATGATGGCCACTACAATGCCGGTCATGTACAGCAAGAACACGATACCTGCCCCACCTTTGGGGAAAAACGCTGCGGCAAATACTGCAAAAATCGCCAGGCGCGCACCACAGGACATAAATGGTGACATCATAATAGTAAGCAGTCGGTCGCGGCGGCTCTCCAGTGTGCGGGTTGCCATGATGGAGGGCACGTTGCAGCCAAAGCCGACAATCAACGGCACAAAGGATTTACCGGGCAAACCAACCCATTGCATTAGCTTGTCCATAACAAAGGCGGCGCGCGCCATATAGCCGGAATCTTCCAGAAATGCCAGAAACAAGAACATACAGCCGATCTGCGGCACGAAGGTGATCACCGTATTGATGCCCAATCCTACGCCTTGTGCCAAAATGGCGGTGAGCCAGAGCGGCAGGTGGGCTACGCTACCTAAGTACATCATGCCGTCGATAAAAATAGTACGCGAACCGTCGTCAAAGATCGGTTGTAGAGCACTGCCTAAGTTGATGGAGAATTCAAACATGGCATACATGACCAGCAGAAATACCGGAATACCCAACCAGCGGTTCATGGCAATATGATCAAACCATTCGGTGAGCGTATCGCGTACTAACTTTTGTCGCTGGGTGCATTGGGCGACGACTTTATTAGCCCATTGATAGCGTTGGTCTGCCAATAATAATTCGCAATCCTCTCCGGTATTTGCTTCAATCTGTGCCTGTTGACGGGCTACGTGTTGGCACAGGGCATTACTTTGGCAGAGGTTTTTGGCAAACATATCGTTCTCTAACAAGCGAATCGCCAGCCAACGAGGATCGGCATTTTCGCTCACCCCTTTCATGGGTTGTTGTGCTTGTTGTTGAGCTTGAGTGATAAGGGGGAGTAAGTTGGTGATTGGCTGTTCTAAGCTAACATCATAGTAGGGGCTGCGTGGCTGAATGTTTTGACTCTGTTGGACAATGTATTTTTTCAGTGTCTGTACACTGCGTTTTTTACGCCCTATTAATGCAACGCTGGGGCAACCGGTCATATGGCGTAGCGCATCCAGGTCAATTGACAGTCCGCGCTTGGCAGCAATGTCGGTCATATTCACGGCCAAAATCATTGGCACTTTCATCTCTAACAGTTGGGCGCTAAGGTATAAGTTGCGCTCTAAGTTACTAGCGTCAATGATATTAATCACTAAGTCAGCGTCGCCGCTCAGTAAATGCTCGCAGGCGATGCGCTCATCCAATGAGCTTTCTTCTGATACCACGCTTAGCGAGTAAGTGCCGGGTAAGTCAGTTACTTCATAGCTTTGTCCTTGGTGGGTGAAGGTGCCTTGTTTTTTATCAACAGTCACACCAGCCCAATTACCAACGCGTTGGCGTGAACCAGTGAGGGCATTAAAAATCGTCGTTTTGCCACTGTTAGGGTTACCTGCCAGACAAATACGCATCACAGTTCCTCTACCTTGAGTAGTTTAATTTCGCTATGGCGCAGCGAGACCAAAAAACCCTTAATTTTAATTTCCATCGGGTCGCCCATGGGTGCAACACGCAAAGCATGAAATGTCGTACCTGGAATAAACCCCATTGCCAATAGTTTATGACGGTAGTGGCGATCACAATTGGGTTTAAAGCCCAGCAAGCGATACGATTTCCCAGGTTTGAGCATGATCATGATTGCCGGTGAAGCCATCAATAAAGTGCTTAACATAATGCTAACGCGTGTTTAAGTCGATAGTGGTTTAACTATTATGCGCGGATCATGATGTAGAGTCAATGCTAATGAGAATCATTTTCATTTAATGCAGGGCCTATCAGTCGCGCTCAAACAGCGCTATCTTGCTTTGATGCTTGTTACTAAAGTGAACTACATAATACAGGGTCTAATCAATAGTACGGTATTTCTGGTTGGGACTGTTGGGTGTATCAGGTTCGGTTAAAGCAAGCTTGCCTTGTGCAAGTAATGGTTTAAGAATCCCTTCCCTAAAGTGCTTAGTACTTTTGAGGCCAAGTTCCTCCATAATTTCTTGCCTGGAGCGCGGCATTGTTCGGCAAAACGCTAAAATGAGAGTGGTTTTGTCAACTGGTTTTGTAGCTTGGGTGGTAGCTTGGGTGGTAGCTTGGGTGGTAGCTTGGGTGGTAGCACGAGAAACAAGCGGCTGTGCAAGCTTTATTGTAAACACATCTTGCTCAAGTATCATGGGGTCAGTACCTGTATAAGCTTTACCATACTGAAACAAGTTCCTGACACCGGAGCCTAGTTCTTCAGCACGACCGATTTCTCGAAAGAATGCTGCCAAATTGGGATTCTTTGGAAATGGTTCATAATTTTTTAAGTTTACCGGACCAAAACCATGTGGGCGATTCGCGTTGGATGCAATAATTTTATCTGCTTCGATAATCAAACGTGCTGGTGATCCATTCATATATTCGCGGTGAATCAGCATGTTAGAGACAATCTCTCGAAAAATTTTATCTCTTAAGCTGATACGCTGTGTGCCTTCAAGGTAAAATGGATCGGGAAGATGTTTTTCAACAAAGGCCATGATTAATTCATAAGCCTCAAACAAGTTGGTGATAATAATTTCTCGATCGTCATAACGGTTAACGTTGATTACACGCTTAATGCAATCTGTTTTATAGTGCGCTACGGCTGAGCGAATAACACTATCTTTGCCAAATAGCAAAATACCGGCAAGCGTAAGCCCTTCTTTACCGGTTTGGTGGTCACGCTGATAAAGCTGTGCGCTTTTGATTACCTCAGAATCCGTAAGTCCTAGCCAAGGATGGTTTCGACGCTGGCCTGCAGCGAGTTTTCGTGCTTTCTCAAACAGGTCCGGGCGTAAGTCTGACATTTCAATATATGGATAAACTTTGTTCTCAGTATAACTTTGCTGTTTGCGCAAAAACATTTCTGCAACAAGTAAGGTGTTGTGGGTGATGTCAAAATCACCATCTTCATTACGGTCATAAATTTTGCCGTTAGTGTTGTGAACCGAAGAACTAGGCGGAACATAAGTATGTAAAATACTTTTCCCTTCAAGCTGTACTGAATCCAATACAAGATAGACTGACGGATGAATTTTTTGGGTATTGTTGAGGTTGGCCACAAAGTCTTTTTTGATTTGGTCGATACATTGTGGATCAATACCACTGATGGCTCCACCATCTTCAACACCCAAAATAAGGTGGCCACCCTGGCGGTTTAAAAAGGCACAAATTGTGGCATAAGCTTCTTTAGTTAATTTGTTTCGGCAGCGTTTGAATTCAGCAGTAAGCCCTTCACCATGGTCAATTAATTCCTGTAGTTTTTCTGGGCTTATCATGTTGCTGTAGCCTAAAATTAAATTGATCATATTATATCAAATCTTAGCAAGTTGGGCTATTGTAAATGATGGTGGCCTATCGCTCATTGGCTGTAAAACTCCAAGC
>JANQIS010000065.1 GCA_028282045.1 Gammaproteobacteria bacterium | reverse complement strand
ACATGGCCGCCCTGACGCGCTTGATCCAGACGAACCTAAGAACCTAGCTGAAACTATTAAGAAGATGGCCTTGCGTTATGTAGTGATCACCTCCGTTGATCGTGATGACTTGCGTGATGGTGGCGCTGATCACTTTGCTCAGTGTATTGCGCAAACTCGCCAATTAAGCCCTACTATTACCATTGAAATTCTGGTACCTGACTTTCGCGGTAAAAACCGTATTACCCAAGCTATTGAATCTTTAACCCAGACACCACCAGATGTGTTCAACCATAATGTGGAAACTGTGCCACGCTTATATAAAGCCGCACGCCCTGGTTCTGATTATTTATGGTCAATGCGTTTGCTCAAGGAATACAAAGCAGCTAATCCACAAATTACCACCAAATCTGGTCTAATGCTGGGCCTGGGAGAGACTGATGATGAGATCATCGAAGTGATGAAAGATTTGCGCCAACATAACGTGGATATGATTACATTGGGCCAATATTTACAGCCAAGTAATTTCCATATGCCAGTCGCACGTTATGTCCCGCCAGAGACCTTTGCTCGTCTAGGCCATATTGCCAAAGAGCTTGGGTTTACTAATGTAGCCAGCGGGCCTAATGTACGCTCATCATATCATGCCGATGAACAACGTCAGGCGGATATGATTACAGGCGGGTGATATGTCACATGAACTACTCCAACTGCACAACGTCGGCAAGGCAACACTACAAGACTTACAATTACTTGGGATAGACTCTATCGAGGCACTTAAGCGTGCTAATGCCGACACACTATATCGCCGTATCCAGGAAATTACCGGACAGAAACATGACCCTTGCGTATGGGACGTATTCGCTGCAATTATTCATGAAGCACAAACGGGTGAAAAGCAACCTTGGTGGCAATGGACTCAATTGCGCAAGTCCAGACAACAGCAAAAATTATGGCCTTAATATAGCCTTATCGTTTCGCATTAACTTCGGCCTGACGCACTTTACGACTGACTTTATCCAATACCGCATTAACAAACTTATACCCCTCCTGGGCACCATATTTCTTGGCCAACTCAATGTATTCATTGATGACAACCTGATAAGGGACATCAATGCGGTAAACCAACTCATAAATACCTAAGCGCAAGATAGCTAACTCAACTGGATTAAGGTCTTCAAAATCACGCGAGATAGAACCGTTAATTGCTGTATCAATCTCATTAAGATTGGTCGGCACGCCATGAAACAGCGCAGTGAAAAATGGCCAGTCGACTTTCAAGCCATTGTTCTCGGTGCGAAATTGTGCTTCGATTACATTAAGCGCACCTTGCGACAAGTGCCATTGGTACATAGCCTGCATAGCAAGAATGCGTGAACGATGGCGGGCTTTCTGGTTAAATTCAGCCATCCTGGCGCTCAACCTTCTGCCTGACACTGAGCACTTCCAATAAAGTGGCAGCCGCTGCTGTGCCTTTGTTACCCTTAACTCCACCACAGCGTGCCAGTGCTTGATCAGGCGTATCAGTGGTTAGCACACCAAAACTAACTGGTGTTTGATGGCGTAACATCACTTGCATCAAACCATGTGTACAACCCTCACAAACATAATCAAAATGGGGGGTTTCACCACGAATCACTGCTCCCAAAGCCACCACACCAACATAACGGCCGGTTTTTATTAACTCCTCTACCATTAATGGCAGCTCAAACGCACCAGGCACATGCACCACGTCCACCCATGACTGTGGAACACCACTAGCTTGTAACCCCTCAATGGCACCATCAAGTAATTTAGAGGTAATCGATTCGTTAAATCGAGATACCACCACGGCGACAGAACCGGAGATATGCTTAGCTTCACCTTGAAATTCTCTCATGATGCTAACGCTTGTTTTTGTAACTGACAGTGAATCAAATCAGTTACAGTTCCCATTTTCAAGCCAAAATGTTTGGCCATTTTAACTAAATCATCCCGGCGTGCCATGGTGCCATCTTGATTCAAAATCTCAACTAACACGCCGGCGGGCTTAAAACCTGCCAACGCTGCCAAACCACAGGCAGCTTCAGTATGACCATGTCGTCCTAGTACACCTCGTGGATGAGCAATGATAGGAAACATATGTCCCGGAGAGATAATATCTTCTGGTTGTGCATCATCAGCAATCACCGCTTGGATAGTGCGAGCACGATCTGCTGCCGAAATGCCGGTACCGACATTAGTAGCAGCCTCAATAGGCACGGAGAAGTTCGTGCCATAACGGCTTTTACCACGCTTAGGCAGGGGTTTTAAGTTAACTTTCTCGGCAATTGATGGCGCAATCGGTAAGCAAACCAAGCCACGACCATAGGTAATCATGAAATTGATATGTTCAGGTGTTACCTTCTCTGCTGCCATGATGAAATCACCCTCATTTTCACGGTTTTCATCATCAGCAATGATAACAATTTTACCCTGACGGATATCTTCAATAATATCGTCAACTGGACTAAACAATTGAGACACTCCTGGTAAATTTGGCGCTATTGTAGCGCAAATTTATCTGATCTGCTAATCTATTTCGCTATATCACAGCGTTTTTGCACTTTGGCCTATGGCATTGTTAATTAGTATCATTGTCGCCTATCTGATTGGCTCAGTTAATAGTGCCATTATCGTTTGCAAAATGATGGGGTTACCGTCGCCCTATACTATGGGTTCTGGCAATCCTGGTGCCACTAATGTCAAACGACTTGGTGGTAACAAACCAGCCGTGATCACACTGGTCAGTGACATCTTAAAAGGCGTCATTCCAGTGATGATTGGCCGTATGATGCATCT
>JANQIS010000060.1 GCA_028282045.1 Gammaproteobacteria bacterium | reverse complement strand
CTTAAGCCATCCAAACGCAATCCCGATGCAGACTCATGCACATTAACCTGCATGCCCTGCACACCTATACTGTCAGTCACCGGCGAGAGATGCAGCAGCGAACTTAGCAAGTTCAAACGCATACTGATAAAGGCCAATTTAATCGGCAAGTGCTGGCTATTGCGCGGTATAATAACAATGTGTTTAAGCTCCACCACCGGATTGATACCTTGCCAATGAAATTGTGCTACTTGATATTGCACCTTGGACTCAAATGCATCACCCAGCCAGACATTTAATTTACCGCTACGATGCGCATACACTAAGATACCGATGCCCAATAAGGCGATAATCAGCATCAGCACCAGGGCACTGCCCACGCTAATTAGCAACCATTTTAATGAGCGCCTAATAACCAACTTGATCCTCTCACATCAACACAACGTCATATTGCTCACGCGGCATCATAGTATCTCCCTTAAGCCTGAGCGGTTTATTCAGACAAGCTTCGAGTTCAACCAGACGCTGTGACTCCTCATTACTTAACCAATCAACTAAATCATAATGAGCAATCACTATAAATCCTGATGCATTTTCATAAGTACGTGATTGACGGACTAAATCACGCATCATTTCGTTACACAAAGCCTCTAAACTCTTTACCATGCCACGCCCACCGCAGGTAGGACAGGCTTCACACAGTTGTTGCTGCAAGCTCTCTTGAGTACGCTTGCGTGTCATTTGCACCAATCCCAGCGGTGAAATATCACTGACATGGGTACGTGCATGGTCATGAGCCAGCACACGCTCAAGCGTCTCAATAAGTTGCTGCTTGTGTGCCTCATCAGTCATGTCAATAAAATCCAGAATAATAATGCCGCCTAAATTACGTAGCCTCACTTGATGTGCGATAACCTGAGCGGCTTCCAGATTGGTTTTAAATGCAGTCTCCTCCAGATTCAAACTGCCTACATAACCGCCGGTGTTGACATCAATGGTGGTCATCGCCTCGGTTTGATCAATGACCAAATAGCCACCAGACTTAAGTGGTACACGACGCTCCAGGGCATTTTGCAAATCACTCTCCACCCCATACATATCGAAAATCGACATGGGGTTTTGATAAAACGTAAGCTTATCTTCAATGCCGCTCATAAAACAGCGGGAAAACTCAATCAATTCGTCATAGACCGACTCATCATCAATACGCACCCGTTCAACATTGTCATTGACCATGTCGCGGATAGCGCGTTTGTACAATGGTAAATCTTCATGAATAATGGCCGGTGCTGTGGATTGACTGGCTTTATCACTGATGGTTTGCCAAAGCTTTTGTAAGAAAGTCATGTCACTGCCCAGCTCTTTAGCAGACGCACCTTCGGCCACAGTACGGATAATATAGCCACATGGCTGCTCGACTTTCAGGATTTCACCGACAAGTTTTTGCAAACGCTCACGCTCAGCTTCATCTTCCAGGCGCACTGACACACCGATATAATTTAAATCAGGCATATATACTAAAAACCGAGCAGCAACTGAGAGGTGTGTTGTCAGGCGAGCACCTTTAGCACCGAGCGGATCTTTAAGCACCTGCACCAAAATTTCCTGCCCTTCTTTAAGCCACTTGCGAATATCAGCATCCGGCGAAGAGAAATCAATGGCTTGTGCATCAGGGTCACGAAATGGCATCACTTCACCCACATGGATAAAGCCGGCTCGCTCCAACCCAATATCAACAAAAGCCGCCTGCATACCGGGTAATACCCGCACCACCACACCTTTGTAAATATTCCCTACCAAACCTTGGCAGTGCGAACGCTCAATATGCACTTCCTGCAAGACACCATCTTCGATTACCGCCAGACGTGTTTCATACACGCCGGCATTAATCAGCAGTTCGGTTTTGGCCGAATCCGCCATAATCACCATCCATACTTTGATTTTTCATTTATCTTTCAGTGTACGACAAATGGTAAAACAGTGCACGAACAGTCTCTATAAGATACCAGGCTGACTTTATAAAAAGCCGCCTGAGCATGTGCCTTATTTTAGCCTAATAGTGGTGCTTGTGGGTCTTCTGAATAAGCACCACCAGTCGCCCTGGCTGGCGGTGCTGTTGCTGGATTGCCTGGCGTGACTGCAGCGACTGCACCTGGGTTACCTGCTTTTGCTGCTGGCGCAGATGATTGGCCAACAGGAGTACCGCCATCAGATACTGTTGACACAGAATCATCTTCAGCCCCGTCAGAGTCAGAAGCCGAGGACGCCGCTGGAGTACCACGATCATTAGTACAATAGGCAGCTATTAACGCTTCAGCAACACCTGAGACTGTTAAAGCAAACCCACCGGGAAAAACCATAGCACCCATCATTACACCAGTACCAATCTTCCCAGCAGCGGCCACATATACTCTGGTACGAGGGGAGCACTGGCAACACATAGCACTGAGAGTCCAGACCGTACCATCAATCACCACGCCCGTAGCAGTAGTGATACCTGATGTTGCTCAAAGTGACATTGAATCTGTTGCATAGCGTGCTAAATCGATAGGATAAGAAACTACTCCGGCAGCTACATCTGACACTGAAGAAAGCGCAGTTTGCCGCCAATGAATACTACAACCACCTGGGTTACCTTGAGCCATATTGCATCCTATCATTTAATCATTAAATCTTGATTAAGATTAGACTTAATTTATTAACAAAACATTAAAGATTAACGCAGAACGCGCCCTTCATCCGTAATTCAGTATTGGCGTAGGATATTTGGTCGTGTTTCAAAAGTGTTGTTGACGATAATCTCACCAGGGTTCCTTAGAAAAAATTTTTGTTTATATAAAGACCGATAACCGTATCATGCATCA
>JANQIS010000268.1 GCA_028282045.1 Gammaproteobacteria bacterium | reverse complement strand
TGGCATAAGAAATCTGGATTTCACAACGCTCAGCCAGGCCGGCAGCTACGATATTCTTGGCCACATAGCGGCCCATGTAAGCTGCCGAGCGGTCGACTTTAGATGGGTCCTTGCCGGAGAAAGCTCCGCCGCCATGGTGCGCGGCGCCGCCATAAGTGTCGACGATAATCTTACGTCCCGTCAGGCCACAGTCACCCTGAGGGCCGCCGATAATGAACTGTCCGGTTGGGTTAATAAAATAATGGGTATCTTTAGTAATTAATTCAGCGGGGATGACATGTTTGATGATTTCCTCAATAACTGCTTCTCGTAAAGTTTTGTTATCAATATCTGGTGAGTGCTGCGTGGAAAGTACAATGGTATCAACGTGGGATAATTTCCCTTCATCGTAAGCAAGGGTTACCTGGCTCTTAGCGTCAGGGCGCAGCCAGGAGAGCTCACCTGATTTACGCAGGAAAGCCTGACGTTGCACCAAACGGTGCGAGTAGGTAATTGCCGCAGGCATCAGCACATCCGTTTCATTGGTGGCATAACCAAACATTAAGCCCTGGTCACCGGCACCTTGGTCACCTTCTTCGCGGTCAACACCCATGGCGATATCGGGTGATTGCTTGCCAATAGCATTAAGTACCGAGCAAGATTTGCCATCAAATCCCATGTCAGCATTAATATAGCCAATGTCGCAAATGACTTTGCGTACCAGTTCTTCTACATCAACCCAGGCTGTGGTGGAGATTTCTCCGGCAATCAATGCCATACCGGTTTTAACTAGTGTTTCACAAGCCACGCGAGCGTTGGCATCTTGCTTTAAAATGGCATCCAAAATAGCGTCAGAGATTTGATCGGCGACTTTATCTGGATGGCCTTCTGAGACAGACTCGGAGGTAAAAAGATAGGACTTTGACATAATAAAGTTTCAGGTTTATTAACTCAGCGCCGCATTGTAGCTTAATTTTTAATGTCTTTCACCTATAGCTAATCCAATGTCAGGATCAGCTCGTTTTAGGATTCGATTTTCTGTCAGGATACAGTTTATCAATACCGTTTACAGGCACAGATGCGTCTATGGTTTTAGAGCACGTTCTAGTATTTTTACGATTTGATTCCCAAGGCGATGGTGTGGTTATCTTTATATTATAGAGGCTTGCCGGAGTTAGTAATGTTTTCCAAGCAAATTTCGCAAATTACGATTTTTGGAGATAGCTTATCTGATGAAGGCTTAATGGATCACCAGAGGATTTTAGATTTTATAAAATTTCCTGGTACCGGACTGGAAGCATCGGGTGATGGTTGTTTTGCCAATGGGCTGAGCTGGCCTGCATTTTTGTTGTTGTTAGTGTATAGGCAGGCTCGCGCTCAATTGATTCAGGAAGGCTATACAAAAGAAAGGCTAGCCTATATTGATAAAGCTTTTGTCAGCCAGTTGATAGATCCGGATATAGAAACTAATGATGTGTTAGTCAATCTCAGTGTCGGTGGCTTTAAACTGGTTGACTATGCTGAAGGTGGTGCTACGTCTGATAACTATCGATCAGCAGAACAATGCTTGAAAGGTTTGATTGCTGGCGGGATTACAACCGCTGGGGCGAGGGCTATGGTCTCGAACCTTGGTCAGCAGCGTCGAGCCTTTTTAAGGCATCGGAAGAGTCGGGAATGTGAAGACCGATCTGGCAATTTCATTATTGAATGGACTGGCGCTAATGATTTAATCACAGTGAATCCTGAGCCCACTTACAAAGCAGCGGATCGTGCTGTTGCGGCAAGGATGAGAAATGTAAAAAAACTATACCAGTGTGGATACCGTCATTTTGCGTTATTGAATTTGCCGGATTTATCCAAAACACCTCGTTATCAAAAACATAGAACTCAAGCTCAAAGGGATAACGCATCTGAAGTTGTTCAATATTTTAATAGACAGCTTCAACAAAAGGTTGAAGAATTTTCTCGAGAACAAGCTGATTGCGATATACAAGTATTTGATACTGATGAACAGTTTAACTTCATATGTGAGCATCCTGAAAAATTTGGTCTTGATCCGACTAAAAAGCACGAAGAATTAAGTTCAGACCCGGATTATAAGGCAGAGCCTGGAGTTAACCCCCATGCTGGCAAGGGTTATGAATACTGGAATGAGGTTCACCCCACTTCTACCATTCAGAGATTGATAGCAGCAGATCTGCTGGATAAGTTGGGCGATAGGGTGGCTCCACTTCGCCAGCGACTTTCTGATAGTATGCGTGTTGCGGTGGACAATCTTAAGCGCAAGCATGACTTTGTCATAGAGCTTGTACAAGCATCAAAGAAAAATGTTCGCGGAGCGCTGGGCGGTACTCAATTAGACCGTGAATTGACAAAAATACTAGGGCTTCCCAAAGGGATTAAGGTGACGAGAAATGTTGCGCGTGCGCTTAATAACCCTCAATTGATAAAAGCCTTAAAATCTTTTGGCGTTAGCTATGATGATTTTAAAACGGAGTTGACAGCCTCATTTGAGGTTACTCGCTACAGGCGGGATACGCGGTGGGGTTTACTCTTTTGCGGTACACTACGCACAGAGCAAACGGGTCAATTGTATCAGCGGCTGGCTGACTCAGAGCCAATGGAAAAAGTGGTAGGGCAGTATACAGCCAGTTCATTTCCACTCTATCATTCACTATCTGCACAGCCCCATGGTTTGGGTCTTTACCCACTTTGCGCCGGTAGCTATGCTAAATTTAAATCGTATCAGAGTGATCTTGCTATAGACTCATGATAGAATCAGCCACATCTGAAATTTGTGGTCCCTGAAGCTTATGCCTTCTCGAATTCAACTGGCTCATGCTATTCGTTGCTTGAGTATAGACGCGGTACAAAAAGCCAATTCCGGACACCCTGGCATGCCAATGGGTATGGCGGATATTGCCCAAGTGTTGTGGAATGATTTTTTATCTCATAATCCGGCCAACCCTAATTGGCTTAACCGCGATCGCTTTATATTATCCAATGGCCATGGCTCGATGTTGCTTTATAGTTTGCTACATCTGAGCGGTTACGATCTTTCCATCGACGACATCAAACAATTCCGTCAGCTAGGCAGTAAAACTCCAGGCCACCCTGAGTACGGCTATACACCCGGAGTGGAAACCACCACCGGTCCGCTGGGCCAGGGCGTTGCCAATGCGGTAGGTATGGCGCTGGCTGAGAAGATGTTGGCCGCACAGTTTAACCGTGATGGCCATACGATTATCGATCATTATACTCATACACATCACTGATCAGAAAATTTAACAGTAAGTGTACAGCT
>JANQIS010000266.1 GCA_028282045.1 Gammaproteobacteria bacterium | reverse complement strand
TAAGCTGCGCTATCATCGCATCGTTATCATGACAGATGCCGATGTGGATGGTTCGCATATTCGTACCCTATTATTGACGTTTTTTTATCGCCAAATGCCAGAGCTCATCGAACGTGGGCATATTTATATCGCCCAACCACCACTGTATAAGGTGAAAAAAGGTAAGCAAGAAACTTACATTAAAGACGATGCAGCACTAAACGATTATTTGCGTCAAATTGCATTGGATGAAGCAAGTTTTATCAGCAAACAAGGTTGTGCACCGATTATGGGCGACCCTTTAGGTAATTTAGTGGCGCAGTTTCAAGAGACTAACCAAATCATTGAACGCCTGTCAAAACGTTACCCAGAAAAGGTTTTGCATGAATTGGTTCGCTTTACCCAGGCACCTAAGGGGTCGTTTAATGATGAACAAACTGTAAACCAGTGGTGGCAAAGCTTAGGTGAGCGCATGCAACAATACAACGACCAGCATCATCAATTTGATTTTTCAGTAGCCCACGATGCGGTTGAAGATGGTTATTTTGGGGTGGTTGACTTGGTACACCATGGCGTGCATTACCATTATGAGTTTCGTGAGACTTTCTTTGAGTCGGGTGAATATCAAAAATTGGTTCAAATGGGCCAGACGTTGGAGGGTTTAGTGATTCCTGGAGAATCAAAAGTAACTCGCGCTAATCGGGAACAGGTTGTTGATCGTTTTGCTCAAGCGGTAAATTGGTTATTGAAAGAAGCGCGTCGTGGGCAAAGCGTCCAGCGTTATAAAGGTCTGGGTGAAATGAACCCGGATCAATTGTGGGAGACTACCATGGATCCGGCTGTGCGTCGCATGTTGCAGGTGACCATTGCCGATGCTGTTGCCGCTGATGGCTTGTTTACCACCTTAATGGGAGATCATGTAGAGCCGCGGCGTGATTTCATTCAAGACAATGCGCTGAAGGTTAAGTTCCTCGACGTGTAATTAGCTCATGAGTAAGCGCAAACTGACCACGCAACAGCAACGCCGTATCGCAGCGATTAGGGCCGATCGTTTAGAGCGAGTCACCACCCGGCAAATTCAGCTCGAAGATGAAAGCTTGGGAGCACCGCAACCTGGTGTGGTGATCGCACATTATGGTCAAACCTTAGATGTTGAAACAACTGATGGTACTATTTACCGTTGCTTTGCACGCCAAAATATTGGCTCGTTGGTGACCGGCGACCGGGTAGTATGGTGCCCCATTACCACGAGTGAGTCTGATACTGGCGTCATTACTGCATGTGAGGTACGTCATAGTGTATTGCAGCGCCCAGCACCGCACAAACAAATGAAAACCATTGCTGCTAATATTGAGCGCATTTTTGTCGTGACAGCAATTGAACCGGAACCAGTGCCTTACTTTATTGATAAATATCTGGTGGCTGCTGAGCATTATAATATTGCTGCCACTATCGTGATTAATAAGGTCGATTTAGATGTACACAGTACGGTGGTCACCAAGTTAAGACAGCTTTATGAGGGAATTGGTTATCAGGTTATTTGTTGTAGTGCCAAGCAACATAATGGCTTAGATGCTTTAATCACTTTGTTGCAAGACAAGGTGAGCATTTTCTTGGGCCAGTCAGGTGTGGGGAAGTCTTCGTTACTTAATGCTTTGGTAGGCTACGATGTGGCTAAGGTGGGTGACATTTCTCTGGCCAATCAGAAAGGTCGCCATACCACTACCACAGCACAACTATACCATTTACCCTGCGCAGGAGATATTATCGATTCACCAGGTATTCGCGAGTACAGCCTCCAGCACCTAGCTCAGAACGATATAGCTCAGGGATTTGTTGAGTTGCGTGATTATTTGGGGCACTGTCAGTTTCGTGATTGTAGTCACCGACATGAGCCAGGTTGTGCTATTTTGGCAGCAGCAGAAGCAAAAAAGATAAACTGTAACCGTTTACAGAGCTATTGGCGTATTTGTGATAACGACTTGATCTGATTATTGCCACACTGGCTTGCCTTTTCTAAACACCATTTCTTAGTACTCAAAAAGGCCCACTGCACAGATATTTTCACTATTAACCCCGGGGTTGACCCCTCGCGCAACAACGCCATCCAGGTGGGGTCTTTTGTTGATTACCATTGAGAAACCAAGGATGGCGTTATTGACAACCCGCTATTAAGAAACCTGGGTTGAGTTTTAGAAGTAATAGGCAGTATAGAGCGTTATTTCGTTGGTGTGCTGTGAGTTGTAAGTTTGCATCCAGGCATATTCCAGGCCGACGTTAATGCTATGGCCAATCTCAGTATCAGCGTAGGTGAAAATTTCTTTTTGTACGCCATAGAGTGAAGGACCATGATTGGCATCCCCGGCCAAAGGCATGGCAACGTTTTCTGTATGGTAAGCACCACTATAGTTGATAGCAAATAACACATCTTGATCGAAAAGTTTCTGTGTGTAAGCAAGCTGGGCATACCATGTGCCCGCCTTTTTATGATTGGTTACATTGGTATCTTTCAGCGTGGTAAAAAAGCCACCACTCGCGCTGAGTTGTTTATAACTAAGCTTGCTTTCAACATTAAACCCAGGGGTAGACTCCTGATCTGGCCCTGCGGAAGCTAAAGCGCTATCAAAAGCATTACCCAAACCTCTTACATTGCTAACCAAGCCGGTATTTATTTCATATGACCAGCTTTGATTAAACGCATTATCATAAAACGCACTGGCCATAAAGGCCTCTTTGTTGCCTTTAGGTACGTTATACATGGCCAGATTAAAGTTTAAATGATCTTTGTTGTAACCTACCGTTAGCGTATTTACATGTCCTGGGCGTACAATTCCTTGTGGTATACTTGCTGCCCAAGGAGCCCCAGGGAAGTTGCCAAAACGCATACGGTTTTTACCTAAGGTTAAAAAGAAAGGCGACTGGGCTAAATTACCGATGTTAATAAAACCGCTTTCCAGCGACATACTGCTGGTATCGCTGGCATGTAATTGTACAAAAGTCTGTGCCCATTGATTTATATTGGCCATAGCATCAAGGTTTGCTGAGGAAACACTAATGCCGCTTCCAGAATGATAATGGTAGTCGTCATTAGGGCCTGCTACAGTACCTGCCGTCGGCGAGGAGTTTGATGCAAATGAACTACCCCACCAGTACTGAGTTTCCATTTCTAACATGCCACCGATAACCACGCTTTGATTAGGGTACGTACTCTTTAGTTGTAATACGCTAAGTGGCAAGTTGGTGCTGGACATTTCTTCAAACTTGGCGCTATTATCCTTGCCGTCAAAGAATATTGAGTTAGTGGGAATCGGGCTTTGGCCTCGATGAGAAAGGCGGTTAATTTGTTGTTGTATCTGATTAATTTGTTGCTGGAGTGTTTGTACTTCATTGTTTTGTATTGCTGTGCCATAGGCGCTACTAGTAATTGCTATACAAACCGCGGCTGATAATAATTTAAATTGTGGCTTCATAACTTGCTCCTTGTCTAGCTAGTTTTTCCTTCAATTAACTGGTTGAAATAAGGTCTAAACACCCACATTAAGATGGCGATAACCAGGGTGAATAAGCCAATTTCAAAAAACACGTGAGAGTAGATGGGTAAGGTAGTGGCGGCACTCATGTGTTCTACACCTTGTGGTGCAGTTAACACACCAACCCACGCACCAATTGGGCCTGCCAGCATAACAGAGAGGAACCAAATACCCATCACAAAACCGCTCATTTTGCGTGGACACAGCTCTGCTACCATAGCTAATCCAAGTGCCGAGACCAGTAACTCACCCACTGACTGCAAATAATAGGTAATGAGCATCCATATGGGTGAAACCAATCCTTTTTCTGCCGTGAATTGCGGAAGGTACAACACTAAGAATGCACAGGAACATAACGTCATGCCCAGGCAAAACTTAGTAACGTGTGTACCTGGAAAGCGGCGGTATAACCATGCAAGTACGGGTGACATCACGACAATAACCAGAGGGTTTAAGACTTGATATTCTGCAGCCGGAATATGCCAACCCCATAAGTCGTTATTAATATTATGCTGGGCAAAGAAAGTAAGCGAAGTCGGCATTTGATTATAGAGCACGAAAAACAGTACCGACTCAATGATCAAAATAAATGCCACTAACATTCTCTTGCGTTCAAGCCCTTGTAAAGTTAGGGCAACCTTAAGAAAATAGACCAGCCCTGCAGCAACAGTTACATAAACGATAATGTCACATAACAGGGTGTTAGACATGATCTGAGCAATGACCAACACCGCTACAATGCTGCCGGCTATGACCAGTAATAAACGCTTTAAACTAAGAGGTTTGCGTCCAGCATCAGTGGCAACATCTCGCATCGCTTTAGCAAATATGGCGTAGTTTACGATTCCAAGCAGCAAGCCAAGTGCACATAACCAGAAAGCAACGCCCCACCCATAATGATCGGCAATAATAGGGGTAAGTGCCATTGAGATCGTTGCCCCAATGTTCACAGCCATGTAATAAAGTGTCATCGCACCGTCAAGTGCCGGGTCTCCTTTGTCATAGAGTTTTGAAATCAGCGAGGATGGGTTCGCCTTAAATAGTGCATTGCCGACAACAATACAGGATAAGGCGTAGAAAACCGTATTTTTATCAGAGCTACCCAGCAGCGCATAGGCGATCATAAGCACTATTGCGCCAAGCAGCAGTGTTCGCTTGGCTCCCAGATAACGGTCGCCAATCAAACCACCGACCCAGACAAATCCGTATACGAAGGCAGCAAAAGAGCCGAACACATAGAAGCTTTCTCTTTCAGAGTATCCCAGTTTTTGCACAAAATACAGCGCAAGGATTGCCTGTGTACCGTAGTAACCGAAGCGTTCCCAAAGCTCTATACCCCACACAACCCAAAAAGGTTTGGAGAGTGTGCTGCTTTTATCGGGGCAAGAGAGCTCTGCTTGTTGAGTGTAGGCTAATTCAGTATCCATAGTCGCAATTCCTTACGCTAACAGTATGCTAAGTTGACTATGGAATATTAAGGTTTGTGTTTTATGAGCAATTGTTGATTTCTTGTATATTTTTTTTTAAAAATGCTAAAGCAAGTGGTGGCTGTGTATGCTGCATTAGAAACTATGTGTGTATTAAACACGACGGTAATTCTTAACATTACTATATAGATAATACAACACCATTTAGTTACGATTTAACATTTGGTTTAATTTAAATTGCTGATGGTGTAATACTATATCCGTTGCCAGTCGGTTGACGAAAGACATAAAAGCGTCATCAGAAGCTGGGTCCGAATGACATAGGATATATCTATATAACCATTGTCACTGATCACAGTTTTTTTATAAAATATAACTTTTCGGCTTTAAGTTTTGTAAAATGCTTTACCTGTTAAAAAGGGCCATTGTGCTTTATATACCGTTTCTCTTTGCTCTATTTTTAACTGGTGTGACGTGTACTTTTGGAAATAATCACTTTAAGATTGAAGTACCTGAGGTCTTTACAACAGGCGGTATAACTTTGTATTCGCTGCCGATTAAAATACAAATGCCTTCTCTGGCAAAGTCAGATAAGGCGCAAGTCTATGCTTATCTTACTTACAGAGGCAAGCCAATATCTTCGATGAAGGCTTTTATTGTAAATTCACAAGAGCAACTGTACCACCTGGACTTACAACTAACCTTACCCAAAGTGATACTTTCACCTCACATTTATCACTACAAACTACATGTTGCTACTGAACATCTTAGCCAGGATACTACCTTGCCAATAACCGTTTATCCGGCATTTTATTCTATTCCTTTTGGCCCTGAGAGAGCGTTATTTCGTGGCACTAGGATTAATAGTATCTATATCTTTGATGGATTTGTTTATCTTGCCACTGACCATGGGCTGGCTATCTCGTCAGATCATGGTGTGACATGGCGTAAAATTACTACTGCCCAGGGTATAGGTTCTAACAACATTAATCAGGTATTTAG
>JANQIS010000226.1 GCA_028282045.1 Gammaproteobacteria bacterium | reverse complement strand
TTTGGCCTTAAGTCATGAGATTCCACTGCATGGGGTATCAACACTTCAAGTGGTGGCGCAGGTGGCCTGTCAGCAGACAGGTGCCCGACGTGTTGCTATTGCTGAGGATGCGCGCGCTGGACAAATATACTACGGTGTTTACCACTATCGACAAGGTATAATGTGCCCTTCGGTTGCTGACCAAGTGATACCATTAGCGGATTTAGTCGTGCCACAGGAAGTGGATTTGTTGATAGGCGGTGGCTGGTCGTTGCTGGATGTAGTACCACAATATTGTCAGTTACACCCTCGTGCTGATATGATGTTTGGCCTGATTGACACAAAGACCAGTCACGCTGGTGCGCCGGAGGCAGTGCAGCCGGTTTATTTGCAAGTCACACGTCCCTGGTCAAAACAATAAATTGAGGCATTGATGGAATCACAAAATATCGCTGGCTGGGGGTTATACAAACGTCTGCTAGGTTATCTTAAACCATATTGGTATGCATTTGTTTTTGCTGCGATTGGTAATATTATCTTCGCGGCAGTGGATTCATATTCAACCTACCTATTTAAGCCCTTGCTGGATAAGGGCTTTATTGATAAAAATTACCATTTCCTTCATATCTTGCCGTTGATTATCATCGGGTTATTCTTTGCTCGTGGCATCGGCTCATTTTTGTCGACCTATTTTATGGGTTGGATGGGGCGTCGCTTGGTGTTTCAATTCCGCCAGAAGTTGTTTCATCATATGATGCATTTACCGGCCAGTTACTTTGATCAGGCTGCTTCAGGGCACCTGTTAGCCAAGCTAACCTACAATATTGATCAGATTACTTCAGCGACGGGTAACTCACTGACAACTTTTGTACGCCAGGGGTGTTTTTTGATCGGGTTGATTACGGTGATGTTCGTTACCAATTGGCGTTTAACCTTAATTGTCTTTGTCGTGTTGCCGATTATGGTGGTGTTGGTGCGTTATGTTACTCAGCGCTTTCGTAAACTCAGCCGGCGCATTCAAAATGCTATTGGTGATGTCACCAATGTGGCTGAAGAGAGTATTGTCGGCTATCGGGAAATCCGTATTTTCGGAGCGCAGGAGCAGCAAATTAGCTTATTTGATAAACTGATTCATTATAATTTCCGTCAGGAAATGAAGATCATTGTCACTGACGCACTAAGCTCACCGGTGATCCAATTTATCTGTGCTATTGTACTTGGTTTTGTGATTTATTATGCCGTTGGCCGTGGCCATCATGTGATGTCTGCCGGGTCTTTCGTGGCCATGATGGGGGCGATGCTAGCTGCGTTTAAGCCGATCCGCAGCTTAAGCCAGGTTAATGGGGATATTCAAAAAGGCATGGCGGCGGCAGAGAGTGTATTTGATTTGATTGATGCGCCGGCTGAAGTTGACCACGGTACCAAGACCATTGGCCCGGTTAAAGGTGATATTGCCTTTAATAAAGTGTCATTTCGCTATGACACTGGCAATGAATGGGTACTCAAAGATGTTGATTTTAATATCAAACAAGGGCAGAGCGTAGCGCTGGTAGGCCCCTCTGGCGGTGGCAAAAGTACCATTGTATCGCTACTGGCTCGCTTTTATCAGCCCACCAAGGGGCAGATTATCATTGACGGGCAAAACATCGCTGATGTCAAAAACACCGCTTTGCGTGATCAAATCGCCATCGTATCACAGCACGTGACCTTATTTGACGACACGTTATTTAACAATATTGCTTTTGGTTGTAATCGTGGCGCATCGCCTGAGGCAGTGATCGAGGCAGCTAAAGCGGCTAATGCCTGGGGTTTTATTCAAGAATTGCCGCAAGGTTTGGATACACGTATTGGCGAAAATGGCTTAAATCTTTCTGGCGGACAACGCCAGCGGGTAGCCATTGCACGTGCCGTATTGAAGGATGCCCCAATCCTGATACTCGATGAGGCCACCAGTGCACTGGATAATGAATCAGAGCGTATGGTGCAACAGGCGTTGGAGCGTTTGCAAAAGAACCGCACTACATTGGTGATCGCTCATCGTTTGTCTACCATTGAGAATGCTGATGAGATTATTGTGCTTAAAGAAGGGCAGATCGTTGAGTGTGGCAATCATAAACAGTTGATGCAGCACGATGGATTATATGCGCAATTACACAGAGCTTCAGCATTTTAGGAACACGTTATGATGGTATTAACTTTAGATGTAGGTAATTCACAACTTTTCGGTGGTTTGTTTGTTGATGGTAAGTTGCAACTGCGATTTCGTAAAACGACCAGAGAGCAAATTTCCTCGGATGAGATTGGTTTGTTTTTACGTCAGGTGATTCGTGAAAATTATTTTGACCCCGGTGAGGTAAGTCATATTGTAATTGGTTCTGTGGTACCGGAGCTTAATCACTCAGTGAGCTCTGCCTGTATCAAATATTTTGAGCTGCGTCCGCTGATGTTAGAAGCAGGGGTGAAAACCGGTTTGCAGATCAAAGTGCCTAACCCTTTGGAACTGGGGGCCGATCGTATTGCTAATGCTGTGGCGGCGATGCATCAAT
>JANQIS010000201.1 GCA_028282045.1 Gammaproteobacteria bacterium | reverse complement strand
ATATATATAGCGTAAATTAAATACTAAGAAGGATAATTATAATCACTTATATATTACATGGGTGTTAATGAGAATCATGCAAGTGAGACAAGGCAATTTAGAAGGTTTAGTTATTGAAGCTGCATCTTATTTAAATACTGGCTTTCAATCAGCAGTGCAAGCCAATACTAACGCTGTAAACAACTCTGGCTATGAATCCAGGACTGACAATGGTCCTCGTTCTATTACTCCATTTCTCTTTGCAATGCAAAAAGCAGTGGCTGCTGATCCAGAAAAGCAATTCTTTGCATCACTGTAATGATGAAAGGAAGCATAGATACTTGGAATGCTATAGCGCTAGCCGTACCAAAAACGCCTTATTAAAAAAGCGGGTGATCTATAAACGCAGTATCGGCCTCAATCTCGCAGCCAATAATTTTACTGTTTTTAAGCAGTAACTTATTGGTTGAGCGCCAGATTCGCTTTTTACCACCGCCATAGCGTAGCTGGGCTGATAGATTAGCATTGATCTGAATCTGCGCATCGGAGGCATTGATCAAGTGTAATCTGTAGCCTCGCATTTTCAATGCGGCTGAGCATTCAATGATACGCTGCTTCAAAAAGTGTAGATCAAACGAATCCTGTTGGTTGAATATCCCCATAAAATGAGGGTGATAGTAACGCTCAAGAGCGTCGATTTGGGCAAGCTGCCATGCGAAGTGATAGCAACCATTTACCCATTCACGTAGTTCGGCTTTGGTCATGAGATTTGTTATGAATGTAAAGGGAACATTCGTGATTATATAGGCCTCAAATCAGGAGATCAACACATGTATTACGTAACGTTACGTAATACCAATTTTTGCAGGGTAATGTCCGAATGATTTGAACGACTGGCAATGCCTACTAACCTCTGTCAGTAATTGGGTCACTTGTTCTTTGTACTCTAAATTCCAAGTAAATTCAATAAAAAACTGATACTCCCAAGCAATTTTTCGATTTGGCCTGGATGTGATTTTCGTCAGGTTACACTGGTGCTCTCCTAATTGTGTCAGGACTCTAGCCAGTGCATTGGGCTCGTGGTTTAAAGTCAGTAACAGTGATGTTTTGTTGAGTAAAGTAAGATTTTGCAATGGCTTTTTATCGATGATTAAAAAACGAGTCTGATTGAATTCTTTATCCTCAATATGCTTGGCAAGCACTTGTAAACCATAGCGTTCAGCAGCTAGCTTACTGGCAATGGCAGCATATGAACATTTCTGTTGTCTGGCGATCCAGGCTGCCGCACCTGCTGTATCATGAAATGCACAAGCTTCAAAGTTATGTTGAGTGATAAATTGTTGTGATTGACTTAATGCTTGTGGATGTGAATAGACTTGTTCGATTAGTGAAAGATTACTGCCTTTGCAGGCCAATAAACAGTGGTGGATTGGCAGGCTTAACTCACCGTTAATATAAATCTCTGCACTGTTAATGGTATCAAGCGCACTGATAACCGTGCCGGCAAGCGCATTCTCAATCGGAATAACAGCATAATCAGCGCTACCCTCATCTAAGGACTGTGGCAATGCCTGAAAACTAGGGCATGCCACACAAGTGATTTCTGTACCGAAGTATTGATAGGCGGCTTGTTCTGAGTAAGCACCCGGCTCCCCCTGATAGGCAACACGTATAGGCATTAAACTGGTTTGTCGATAAGTATTGAGGCCAATGCTAGCACGCCGTTACCCGTTGCACCACACCCCCAAAGATGATTCGCTTGCATCTGATAGGCACTGGCTAAGTCTAAGTGTAACCAGCATGAAAGATCACTCACAAAACGGCTTAAAAAGCCAGCGGCACAACTGGCAGCACCAGGCCCACCGCCGGGCTTGGCAATACTATTGGCTGTGGTGGCGCAGTAGCTGGGAAACTGCTTTGCATGCCAAGGCTCAAGAGGTAAGCGCCAGGTATATTCCTGATGCATAGCAGCAGTACCTTGCCAACGCTGATGTAAGTTCTCATTGACACTCATGTGGGCGATATAATCTTCACCAGCAGCAGTAATCGATGCTCCGGTAAGCGTGCCTGCATCGATCAATAAATCAGGCTGATACTCAGACGCTTTGAGCAGACCATCAGCAAGCACAAGCCGACCTTCAGCATCACTGTTAAGGACTTCAACACTAACACCGTTTTTATATTCGATAACATCACCTAGTAATAGTGAATGCCCATCAACTAAGTTTTCGGCTGCACAGACAATCACGCGAATACGTCGCTTTAAGCCGTTAAGCATGGCCAAACCCAACGCGCCAACAACAGTTACTCCTCCGGCCATATCCAATTTCATAACCGCCATACCCTGCGGCGATTTAAGTGAATAGCCGCCACTATCAAAGGTAATGCCTTTGCCGACTAAGACGGCATATGTCGGTGCATGAGGGTCTTCTGTGGGATTGAAATCAATCTGCAGCATAGCCGGAGGATTACTACTACCTTGACCAACAGCACAAATCCCGGCCCAACCGGCTTGTTGAAGTGCTTTTCCTTCAATAATCTCTATGGTCACATTGTCTGAATCAAGCTGTTTTATCCATGCACTCAGTGATTGACACAGAGCCAGAGGTCTTTGCTGATTGGGTGGTGTATCAACCCATTCTTTGACCATTGAGACGGCTGTGATGCGGCGTTGCAGACGCTGCATCTCATCTGTGCTAAGGGTAGCAAACTGACAGGAATACTTCGGTTCACCAAGTTGGTAACCACGATAAAATGTCCATTGCTTTTCCAAACTCCACTGCTCACCGCTTAAACAAACTTCAGGAACACCCAGTCTATTTAAAGTACGTGCTGCCTGCTGTAATGCGCGCAGTGATGTTGCATCCTGATGGGGCATGTATATAGTGGCGCCCTCATCATCAAAGCTAATGAGACTGGATTTTCCCCATTTTTTTGGGGCAACATAGGGTGATAGTCTCACATTAAATTGGTCACTCAACTTTCTTATTTCCTTAGCTTGTGGTATTGTTTTCATCTTAATCTTTACTATTAAGCATAGTTATATTGTCGCTGGAAATCGACTCATAAAGTATATTTTTCTACAGTTGTGTTTACAAAATTATGGCGATATTAGTAGAAAATTAAAATTTAATTGAAGGCTGCCATATA
>JANQIS010000167.1 GCA_028282045.1 Gammaproteobacteria bacterium | reverse complement strand
AATATGGGTATTGGGTATGTGGTGATTTTACCGGCCGGTGCAGTGGCGGACTTTGATGCGATACTCAATGCTTTTCCAGCATTTCAATGCCAGCCAATTGGTCAGGTTGTCGCTGGCCAACAAGATGTAAAGTTAAAGGAATAAACTATGACACAGCAACGTGGTATAACCCAGCCAAACATTGCCATTATTCAATTCCCCGGTTCCAATTGCGAGCGTGAAACCCGCATGGCCATTGAGCGTGTTGGCATGCAGGCCGATGATGTACTATGGCAAGGAAATCAATCACTGCATGATTATGATGGCTTTGTCATTATCGGCGGGTTTTCTTATGAAGACCGTTGCCGTTCCGGATTAATTGCCTCTAAAGATCCATTGCTTGAGCGTATTGGCGAGCAGGCGCAACTGGGCAAGCCCATTTTGGGCATTTGTAACGGCGCACAGATTTTGGTGGAAAGTGGCTTGGTTCCCGGGTTGGTTGATCGCCAGATTGGCATGGCGCTCACGGTGAACAAGCGTATGCAAGGCGCACATGTGGTCGGTACGGGTTATTATAACGTGTGGTGCCATATAAAGCCCATGCAGGTGCAACCCAATAGTGTATTTGGCCAACACTTTGATCAGCCAATTTATATTCCGATTGCCCATGCTGAAGGGCGTTTTGTGTTAACCGATGAAGTATTCCAGGCGCTGGAGGATAATGGTGCAACTTTGTGGCAATATTGTGATGAGCACGGCAAAGTCGATAGTCATTTTCCCATTAATCCCAACGGCTCTTATCGCAACCTGGCAGCAGTCTCAAATGCTGCCGGCAATGTATTGGCTATGATGCCCCATCCGGAACGCACGCCCAATGGTGATGTGATTTTTACTTCGATGCGCGACTTTATTCGCGCCCAGCACGCTGTCAGCACTCAGCCTTTGGATATCACCCTACAGCATGCAACGATTGCTCGTTATCGCCCCACGGTTAACGGCCATGATTTGGCAGTGAAGATGGTGATTCACGACAATGCTGCG
Organism: Gammaproteobacteria bacterium; assembly: GCA_028282045.1. Taxonomy (GTDB): domain Bacteria; phylum Pseudomonadota; class Gammaproteobacteria; order Francisellales; family CACEW01; genus JANQIS01. The sequence continues at coordinate 7,467 of JANQIS010000167.1, read as the reverse complement.
GTAAGCGTGCAAAAGGCATTGCGCCAGATGGGACTCAACGTTGATGTGCATCGTTATGCACATTGGGAAGTAGAATCTCGATTAGAAGCCGACTTATTAATGCCGCAATTGGCTGAGAGTTATGAGCTCTATAATCCCAGCAAAGAATATGTGGCTGATACCGTTGATCAGCCCAATAGTGTGGCGTATTTGGTGCGTGATCATGACGACATGATAGGACAGCATAAGTGTGAGATCTTACAGCGTCAGTGTGGTTTAAATCATATTGATCATGTGCACCATGGCGTGATCTGGCAGGTGGTGGCTAATGACGGTGATATTGCCACAGTGGATCGCGTGTTACGTGAGCGCCATATTCTTTTTAACCCATTTGCTCACCGAGTGTATCAGTATGGGTGATGTGCCAACATCATTAGTAGCAGCTATACAAAGGCTTTGCAGATATGAAAACACATAACGGGACACTACTATGCTAGATAAAGCGACCATTGTGGCGGCACGTGAAGTGGCCGTCAGTGAGACTGATTTGCCTTATCCTAAGCATCGCGGCAAGGTGCGTGATACTTATGATTTGGGTGATGTGTTATTGATGGTGACCACAGATCGGCTCAGTGTTTTTGATCGCCATTTAGCGACGATTCCTTTCAAAGGAGCCGTATTAAATCAAGTGTCGGCGTGGTGGTTTGCTCAGACGCAACATATCGTGCCCAATCACCTGTTGGAAGTCGTTGATAGTCGCAGTATGCGGGTGAAAAAATGCCAGGTACTGCCGATTGAGGTCATCGTGCGCGGTTATATGACCGGCACCACCAATACATCAATCTGGACCTTGTATCAACAAGGAGAACGACAGTTTTTCAATACTAGTTTGGCGGATGGACTAAGCAAAAATGTTGCTTTGGCACAACCGATGCTCACCCCCACCACCAAAGCTGCTGACCATGATGCCCCGCTCACGCCGGCACTGCTCAATGCCATGGTGGAAGTGAAAGCCCACTGGCCACAAATAGCCGATATTGCATTGCAGCTATTTGAATTTGGCCAGCAGCGGGCATTAGAAGCCGGATTGATTTTAGTGGATACCAAGTATGAGTTTGGCCTGGACGCAGATGGCCAGTTGACGCTGATCGATGAATGCCACACGCCGGATTCTAGCCGTTACTGGGATGCACAAACCTATAAAGAGCGATTGGCAGCAGGTCAGGAGCCGGATAATTTTGATAAAGAAATCATTCGCTTATGGTTTCGTCAGCACTGCGATCCCTATGGTGATAAAGTGCTGCCTGATGCACCCGATGACTTAATCGTCACCGTGGCACAACGTTATCTGGAGATCCAGGAGCGCCTGCTCACACTGTAGCAGTTGATGTGGAGGTTATTCCCATGCCTTCAATGCGCAAAGCAGAATGCGAAGATGTATGAGTGAGCGCTGTCGTTGCACTGCCAGAGGGCCCACTGCCAGCAGTTCAAAATAACGCTGTGGGTGGTCTTGAACTGCGTGGATAAATCCTCCTTCCTTTTTCAGGTTAATATAAAGATGCATAATCGTACTAGGATGCCTTCATCTGTTGATTCCAGCACACTTGTAAGTTTAAATCAGGGGTGAGACGTACTGCTTAACGAAGTGCTCGAAAAAGCGAGCTAACTTCAAAGATCACCGGGTTGAATTTGGGAATTGTTATTACCTTTGGAAAGGGGGTTTAGTTTAAATTTTCTTGCTCATGTTGCGTGAAATCAACTAAAGCGATGTTTTCTATGGAGGGAATGTAAATGCTAAAATATTATGATTTGATATTAATGGAATTTTTACCACTTGATGACTCATGCCAAGTGTACTGTGTAAAAGATGGTGAAGGATATGCCACTTATGCCTGTAAAAAGGATGAATTACTAAAGCTAGACGCTTGTCCTTACTCCAGATCAGAAACAAGGATAGATATTCCATCAGCGGTGGTCCTGAAAAATATAGAGGGTTTTGCAGAAGAAGAAGGTGGTGATCACTTTATTAATGGGAAACACCTTAACAAGGAATTGTTAGAGAAGTTAATACCAGAGGGAATGCATGAAAAAAGATTTGGTCAATGTTCTCACAGTAGTATCCACTCTAGCCAAAGACGTGTTTTTACAAATATTGATTTTTCCGACGCCGATCATAGTGAGGCTGACTTTTTTTTAGCCGACCTTAGAAATACAAAATTTGTTAAAGCTACTTGCCGTAAAACTAATTTTAAAATGACTCTATTGCAGGGGGCAAATTTTGATCTTTCGGTGCTTCATGAGGCTGATTTCCAAGGGGCTAATCTTAATAAAGCAAATTTCCACAATGCTAATTTATGGCACGCAAAATTCTTTGGCTCTGACTTGAGAGGTGCTAATTTCCAAGGCGCAGATTTAATTGGAGTAAATTTCAGTGGGGCGATTATCGATTCTAGCACTAAATTTGATATGAACATTCCACCTGAGGTAAGAAAGCAAATAGCGATAGTAAAAATTCGCGGTTACCTAGACAGTTTGGAACAACGGCAATCTGTTTTAGTTCATCAATCCCCTCGTAAGCATGATGAAGTTGCAGGCTTTATAGAGCGTACCAAAAACTGTATAAATGACTTTGAACAAGGGAATCAATTAGCTTTTGATGGTTATAGCGAAAGTGTTAAGGATTCTATTGAGTTGCTTAAAAAACATCGCTCAACCTTAAAAGGGATCAAACCAGTTGCTATTGTTTTTGGACCAGCAAAATCTGGCTCACTTGCTCTTGCAATTGAAAATGAAGTAAAAAGCTTGAGACTGTAATTTCACCATATATATTAATAGAGCTCAGATAAAACTGTCTCCTTAATCGATGCCATAGACCGTGCATGGTATAGTCGTGGCCGAGCAGATTTTGGATTATATTGAATTAAGGTTGAAAGGCCCTTTAAAGCAAGGTGCAATCTAGTTTAATTCATAAGTGGGGTGTGATATGTGTCGATTGGTTGGAGTCATAAGCCGGCGCGCCATTGTAATGGCGGATATTCTCGAAAGCCCTGAAAATTCATTGATTAGTCAAAGTAAGGCAGCGCGTGAGGGTTTGCACGGTATTAATGCCGATGGTTTTGGTGTGGCGTGGTTTGACCAAAGTTTTGATCAGGAAGCCGGTGCGTTTAAATCGATTCAGCCGGCATGGAATGACAGTAACCTGCGCCACTTGATTAGAAAGATCCGCTCTAGTTGTTTTATCGGTCATGTGCGTGCTTGCACAGTGGGGGATGTGGCGTTTGCCAATTGCCATCCATTTACTTATCGTCAGTGTGCCCTGGCGCATAATGGAACTATTCGCGAATTTTCCAATTTGCGCCGCCAGCTCTTGAATGAGCTCAATGATGACATTTTTGAGAATGTCAAAGGTAATACGGATTCGGAACATTTCTTTGCGTTGATTATGCAGTATTATTATGGTCAGCCTGAGAAATTGAGCCTGCAACAGGCAGCCGTTAAAGCCTTTAACACTATTGAGGGTTGGCAGGCCAAGCAACCTGATAGTTATTTTTCCCACATTAACATGGTATTGACTGATGGCAATCAAATGATCGCCACCCGCTATACCAGCAAAGGTGAGCACCAGATTTCACTTTATTATGCCCACGGGCATAGCTTGGATCACACTGATGATCCCGCTTTATTGGTTGATGGTGAAGAGTCTAATGTGTTTATTGTCGCCTCAGAGCCACTTACCGACTATGCCGGTGAGTGGCATGAGTTTCCACAAAATCACCTACTGCATATTGACCATCGCCTCAAGCCCGAGTTTATCGCTTTGTGCGCTTTGTCAGGCTAGATGGTTTAAAACCACCTAGCTCGCCAACTCACAATGATTTAAGGTAATTTTACTGTCTTGCCATGGATAAGCATGAGAGTCGACGTGGAAGCTTACAGAACCGTTAATGTGAGAAACTTTAGGTTCCTTCAACGTTAGAGTTAGCTTATCGTTATTGTAGCTGGCCCGGGTAAAATCACCACTCACATGTGAGTCATGATCTTTAAAGCTGGCATTATCCTGCCCTATGTTACAAATGATGTGTAACCCTGCGGGCACCTGGCCGGCGTTATAATTTTGAAAATTAAATTGAGCGGTGTAATCTCCCGAACCGTGACTGGTTGCTGTAGAGCTGCTGTGCGGATTGGTGATGGGTTCACCCCCTATCGCGCCATAAAGCCCTGTATTGGCAAAAGTAGATAGTGAAATTGTTGATAAAAATACGGCTGTAATAATCTTTTTCATGACACTTCCCCATACGTGGTTGATGATAATTCACGTTGAATTTTAGTCCTTCCCAAGAGATACTTGCCAATACAATTTAATTCTAAAATAAACCTGTATTTAAGCCGGATTAACGAATCAGCTTCCAGCACACGCCGATACTGATCAGACTCAACGTGAAAAAATACCATGGCATTGCCATAACAGTGCCGTTGTGCAATGCACCCATCAGCCAGGTCAGCAGTGATACCAGTACGTAATAACTCAATCCGAAAACAGCCCCGGCGGTGCCGAGAATTTCCTGGTGTTTAACCAATACCGTACTGAGCGCCATCGGGACGATAAAACCAAAGCAACCTATCGTTATTAGCATCATCGGCAGCATAACGAGCAGGCAGGCTGTCAGTGGATGCTGGGCATTAACTTGACCATAACCGGCAGCGAGCACCAGTGTGATACACCCAAATAACAAGATCACGCCACCGGCACGAATCAACTGTACTGCAGTGTAATGGTTAATTAACTTTTTCGACATAATGCTGCCGATCAATGATGCGCCGGCAATCAAACAGCCAAGCCAGCCAAATTGACCGGTACTCAAGTGTACAATACCAATAAAGATAAACGGCCCTTCGGCGTAGAAACTAAATAAAATGCCATTAACGCAAGCCACTAACCACATACAACCCCATACATACGGATCTTTGGCTAGTTGGCTAATAACAGCACGTACTTTGGGCCTTGCCAAGTGTCGGGTACGATGGGTCTCTGGCAAACACTTGCTACACAGAATTAACAGGCTGATACCAATGAGTATTAAAAAACTAAAGTTAGCACGCCAGTCAAACCACTGAGTGAGGTAACCTCCGATCAGCGGACCGATAGCAATGGCAAACGCTAACACAAAACCGGTATAACTGTAAAAGCGGTGCCGATGCTGTTCGGGTAGTGCTTCACGGGCAATGGTTTGAGTAATCACTGAGCCACAACTGGCACCGAAACCTTGCAATAGCCGTGCAGCCAATAATACGCTGATCTGATCGGCTTGGTGGCAGAAAAAGCTGCCAATGCTATAGAGTAGCAAAGCGCTTAACATGGCACGGCGCCGGCCGATATGATCAGATAAACGGCCCCAGAAGAATACACCAATGGCAAAGCCAATGAAGTATACGCTCAGTGTCCATTGCACTAAGTGATTGCTGGTTTGCAACAGCCGGGCAATATCAGGTAGCGCCGGCGAATAAATCGTCTCGCTAATTTGTGGAAAGCTGATCAATAAAATCAGCAGCCACATCCCGACTGTGCTGTGGTGATCAGGTGATGCTTTATTCATAACGTGCTCAATCTGTTGTGAATAGCGCCTCAATTTGAGGGTTGCGCCACTGCAAATGCTTGTGTATGCGGAATGCCTTGAGTTGAGGAACTAATGCTTTAATAGTCTCTAATGCGGCAGCTTTTTCTGCCTGCGTGCTGGTAAGGGATTCGATAATTTCAATATTAGCGATAGCGGCAGCCATAGTGCCTTTGCGAATGGCCACACCATTGGTTTGTACATAATCCACGTTATCGGGCATTACTTGGTTAGGAGTAACAGGGTGCTTTGTCATGATGGTCTCCTGGTGGTTGAATAAATTGTTGGATACAGCTTTGTAAAACCCATTCCTGATACATACGCTGCTGGGCGGCATTCATTGGAATGACTTGTTGCATAAAGGGAGCATGGGAGCTGTAGATAATAAACAGCATGATCAAATCAGGGTTAATATTGGCCTTGATCTGGCCTTGTTGTTGAAAATATTTGAAATCTTCTATCCAGTGGTGCGGTGAAGCAGCTTCATTACCAACTAAAGCTGCTTCATCATTGGTCACTTGTTGCCATTGTACCAGTTTGGCAAGATCCGGATTGTTGCGATACAACGAAAAACGGTACTCTAAAATACTGGCAAAATACGCTACAGCATGGCTGCGATCATACTGTGGTGCTGGGTGGTTTTGTTCGATAATGTCAGCCTTTACTGCCTGCCAGAGGGTTTGTTTGTTCTGATAATGGTGAAAAATCAAATTATTGTTAACATGCGCTGCTTTGGCAATTTGCTGTGTTGTGACACCGTCAAACCCTCGTTGCAAGAACAATTGTTTGGCGGCGTTTAGAATATGCCGTCGAGTTTGGTTGGCTGAAGGCCTCCTTTTCACAGGGTTTCACAAGTTTAATTGATTAACTGATACATTATTAAACCATAAATTGATTTCCTGATCAATTTTGTGTTTGCCTATAGCCCGTTAGTTTTACTTCATCATGAAAATCCAGGCTATAGGTTGCCATCAATAGCAGTGAAGCAATACTCTTTGCTATAATCGCGTTTTAGCTCGAGATGGGTTCGGATATGTGTGGCATTGTTGGCCTGATTGGGCAGCATGAAGTTGCACCGGAATTGTATGAATGTTTGATTCAACTGCAACATCGCGGGCAAGATGCTGCGGGCATTGTGACTTGTGATGATCGTATCCACATTCGGCGTGGTAAAGGTTTGGTGCGCGAGATTTTCTGTGCTGGAGATATGGATAAACTGACCGGTAGTATGGGGATTGGCCATGCGCGCTATCCAACAGCGGGAGGCTTTAGTGATGAAGAAGTGCAACCGTTTTGGATCGGTAACCCTTACGGTATTGCTTTGGCGCACAATGGCCATCTGGTCAATCATGCGCAATTGCGCCATGAGCTAACCACGGTTCGCCGCCGTTATCTAAACTCTGATAGTGATTCAGAAGCCTTGATTCATCTGTTGGCCAGCGATTTGGATAAAGCTCCTGATGTGACTGACCAAGCCGCTTTTTTTGAGCAATTGTGCCAGGCTGTTAGCGATATTTTTACGCTGGCAAAAGGTTCATATTCGGTAGTGTGCAGTATTATTGGTAAAGGATTGCTGGCATTTAGAGATCCACATGGTATCCGTCCGTTGACTATGGGCGTGCGTGAACACAGTGGGCATCAAGAATATTTATTCGCTTCGGAAAATACCGCTTTTTCCAGTCTTGGATTTGAGCGTGATGGCGATGTGGCACCTGGTGAGCTGGTTTTTGTTAGTAGCTGCGGGCAGTTATTTCGCCGTCAGTTGGCGCATGAAATTTTTCGACCCTGTGTGTTTGAGTATGTCTATTTTGCCCGTCCGGATGCGCACTTGGATGATATTAGCGTCTACCGCGCGCGCCTGCGTATGGGGCAAAAT
>JANQIS010000124.1 GCA_028282045.1 Gammaproteobacteria bacterium | reverse complement strand
ACCTGATGAGGGTTATTGGCGATGATGTCGTCGGCAATGGCTTGCAGGGCACCGCTATCGCTGATTTGCTTTAAGCCTTTGGCCTCAATGATGTCATCGGCACTGCCTTCGCCATGCCACATGGCTTCAAAGATTTCTTTGGCGATCCGTCCGGAAATGGTGCCATCATCAATACGCTTAATCAGATTAGCCAGATTATCAGCGCTAACAGGAGATTCTCTAATGTCTAAGTTGCCTTTATTGAGTAGAGCAGATAAATCACCCATCACCCAGTTAACGCTCAGTTTTGGTGTGTTAGTTTGCTCTACCACTGTTTCAAAATAATCAGCCAAGTCTTTGTTCGCCACCAGCACATTAGCATCATATGCACTCAGGCCATAGTGACGTTCAAAGCGCTCGCGCTTTTCGTGTGGTAGTTCAGGCAAAGTAGCACGAATATCCTCAATGAATGCATCATCAATTTCCAGCGGTAACAAGTCTGGATCAGGGAAATAGCGGTAGTCATGTGCTTCTTCTTTACTACGCAATGAGCGAGTTTCATTACTGGCAGCATCAAACAGCCGTGTTTCTTGAGTGATTTCACCTCCCGATTCGAGAATGGTGGCCTGGCGCTCAATTTCATAATCGATAGCACGTTCAACAAAACGAAATGAATTGACATTTTTGATCTCAGCTCGGGTGCCAAATTGGGCCGAGCCTTGTGGGCGTAGGGAAATGTTAACATCACAGCGAAATGAGCCTTCCTGCATATTGCCATCGCAGATACCCAGATAACGTACTAAAGAGTGTAAGGTTTTCAAATACGCTACCGCTTCTTTGGCACTACGCATGTCCGGTTCAGAAACAATTTCCAGTAACGCAGTACCGGCACGGTTTAAATCAATACCGCTCATACCGTGGAAATCTTCGTGTAACGACTTACCGGCATCCTCTTCCAAATGTGCACGGGTAATGCCAATACGCTTTTGCGTCCCATCATCAAGTTGAATGTCTACATGTCCCGTACCAATGATGGGTAGATCGAATTGACTGATTTGATACCCTTTGGGCAAATCAGCGTAGAAGTAGTTTTTACGGGCAAACTCTGAGCGGTGATTAACCGTTGCATCTACCGCCAAGCCAAACTTCACTGCCATGGCTACTGCTTGGCGATTGAGCACCGGCAAGACACCTGGCATGCCTAAATCTACCAGGCAGGCTTGGGTATTGGGCTCAGCACCATAGGCAGTGGCAGCGCCGGAAAAAATTTTGCTTTGTGTGGCTAACTGAGCATGGATCTCCAGACCGATCACAACTTCCCAGTTCATGCTGACACCTCCTGTTTTGGTTGGTGTTGATGCCAATCGGTGATGTGTTGGTATTGGTGAGCAATGTTAAGCAAGTGAGCTTCATCAAAGTGTTTGCCGATCATTTGCAGGCCAACGGGCAGCTCATTAACAAAGCCGCATGGCACCGATAAGCCAGGCAGTCCGGCCAAGTTCACCGCAATGGTGTAGATATCAGCTAAATACATGCTGATCGGATCTTCGATTTTCTCGCCGATATCAAATGCCACAGAGGGAGAAGTTGGGCCCATAATCACATCAACTTGCTCAAATGCCGCTGCGAAATCCTGACTGATCAGACGGCGTACTTGCTGGGCTTTGCGGTAGTAGGCATCATAATAGCCGGAGGACAGAGCATAGGTGCCGGTTAAAATACGTCGCTTTACTTCCCAGCCAAAACCTTCAGCCCGGCTGCGCAGATACATATCCAATAAATCTTTCGGGTCGTCACAACGATGACCAAAACGTACGCCATCATAGCGCGATAAATTGGCGGAGCATTCTGCTGGGGCAATAACATAGTAAGCCCCGACAGCATGGTGGTTGTGGGCCAGGCTGATTTCGATTAGTTGTGCGCCGGCGGATTCGAGTTGTTTTAGGGCGGCTTGTACTGTCTGAGCAACTTGAGGGTCAATGCCCTCAGCAAAAAACTCGCTAGGCACGCCGATTTTCAAACCTTTGATGGACTGATTTAATCGTGCAGTATAGTCCGGTACGTCACGTTTAACGCTGGTTGAGTCACGTGGATCAAAACCAGCCATCGCGTTGAGCACTACAGCACAATCTTCAGCGGTGCGTGCCAGAGGGCCGCCTTGGTCCAGGCTGGAAGCAAAGGCAACCATGCCATAGCGCGATACTCGCCCGTAAGTGGGCTTGATACCGGTAATGCCACACATGGCTGCCGGTTGGCGGATCGAGCCACCGGTATCAGTGCCAGTGGCTAAGGGGGCTAAGCCTGCTGCCACTGCAGCGGCAGACCCTCCGGATGAACCGCCGGCAATACGGCCCATTTTCCAGGGATTGTGCACCGAGCCATAATAGCTATTTTCATTGGATGAACCCATGGCAAATTCGTCCATATTGGTTTTGCCCAGGCATACCATGCCGGCATTAGCCAACTGAGTGACCACATGGGCATCATACGGTGCGATAAAGTTATCTAGCATTTTGGAGGCACAACTGGTTTTGATTCCTTTGGTACAGAAAATATCTTTATGTGCCATTGGGATGCCGGTTAATGGGCCAGCGCTGCCTGCGTTAATTGCTTTGTCAGCAGCTTTGGCTTGTGCTAAAGCCGATTCTTCACACACACTGATGAAGGCATTGTGCCGGCTTTGTTGAATCTGCTGCAAATAGCTTTGCGTTAATTCCAGGCTGGAGACAGTTTTGCTTTGTAGTTGTTTACACAGTGATGTAATGGTATCAAACATGGCATATCTCTTATTCGATCACTTTAGGGACCAGGTATAGCCCCGCTTCAGATTGTGGTGCCAAAGGCAGTACTTCATCACGGACATCAGACTCAGACTCAGATACCGTGTCTTCACGCAAGCGTTGTGTCATATCCAGAGGGTGTGACAGTGGAGCAAGACCGTCGGTGTTTACTTGGTTAAGCTCATCAGCTAACTTTAAGATATTGTTAAAGTCCTTGGTAAGTTGCTCAATATCAGCATCATCAATAGCAATACGTGCCAAATGGGCCACCTTCTTTACATCATTACTGCTGACACTCATGGGCGATCCTCGATTGTCTTTTCAGGCCAGTAATGTAGCAAAGACGTAAGCTAAGTGACAGAGGGAGAGTACGCCTTTTTCCATTATGTTAAACACTGGCCATTCGTGTCATCCTGGCAGTGATGAAGATAGGGGGTTGAAAATATTCAATGTTAGGGAGTTTAAAGAAAATATGAGCGCTCATCACAGTTAACGCATCATTAGCAATTGTGCCGTAAACCATTTAATCTCATAAATAAATATTTAATTGAAGACTCATAAGGTTAGTGTAAACTGCGATTACATCAAATTAAAAGGCAGGGATGAATATGATGCACAGGCGAAAAAAGTCAGGGGAGCAAAGTGATTCAGCGTTTTACTTATACATTGATGAAGAGGGCTCAATTTTCATTAATGAGGGAAAAGATAAGAAGAAAATCCCAGAAGCAGAACTTCCTGGTTATATACAAAATCATCTTGAGTCGTCTTTTAACTCTGCCAGCCAACCCTCTAAGCAAACCAATCTGAGCCCTGATGCTGCTGCACAGAAACTTGCCCAAGAGCGTCCTAAAGAGGAGCGTGGGATACTATACGTAGTTTCCCAGCAAGGTGATCAATACTCTTTAAATGTTTATGAGATAAACAATAATAAAGCAACACCTTGTCAAGATAGGTCGCAAGCGTCAGTTGGTTCACTTAAGGAGATGGCTAATCTCATTGCTGATGACATAAAAACCAATGTAATAAAAAAAGTGGCAGATGCATCTCACGGTGCCGGTAAGCACCCAAGGCCTTTTCAAGAACATCATATCGAAAGTGCTACTACGGCGAGTGATGCTGCCATGTCTTCTGACACTGGCCCCCATCTCTAATACATTATGCTGAGCCA
>JANQIS010000084.1 GCA_028282045.1 Gammaproteobacteria bacterium | reverse complement strand
GATCAGGCGCTGCAAGCACTTAGCAATGATCAGGTCGCTTATGGTTACTACAGTGTTGCCATTGTCGTAACCGACTGTGATGCACAACGGGCTGATGAGAAGCAGCAGCAGATTCAACAGCTCATTAATCGACTTGGCTTCACGACGGTTGCAGAAAAAATTAATCGTGTCGAAGCCTGGCTCTCATCATTACCGGGGCAAGCTTACGCTAATGTACGCCGACCATTAATTCATACACTCAATCTAGCCCACCTGTTACCACTATCGGCAATTTGGGCAGGTGAAGAGAAGAACCGTCATCTCAATGCGCCACCACTGATGCAACTCCATACACCAAACCGTACACCTTTTCGTCTGGCACACCATATTGGCGATGTCGGTCATCAGATGATAATTGGTCCGACTGGTGCAGGAAAGTCAGTACTACTCAATTTTATTGCTTTACAATTTTTACGTTACCAACACGCACAGATTTTTATTTTTGATAATGGTGGCAGCTTTCTTGCCAGTACGCATGGCGTTAATGGCGCGTACTACCCATTAGGCACACAACCCAATTCACCTGCTTTCCAGCCACTGGCAACCATCGATAAAGAAACTGATCGTCAATGGGCAGCAGAGTGGCTACAGCTACTGCTTAGTCATGAACAGGTAACTGTGACACCCGCTATTAAACAAGCCTTATGGCAAGCATTAACGTCATTAGCACAAGCACCGACGTCACAACGCACCTTAACTGGCTTGTGTGCACTTCTACAAAATCAACTGCTACGCCAAGCTTTCCAGCACTACACAATTAGTGGACCTTTTGGCCAGTTACTTGATGCCGGTCATGAATCGGCACGGCAGCAGCGCTGGCAGTATTATGAATTATCCGAATTGATGGGACTGTCTGATGCCATCGCACCGGTATTACACTACCTATTTCACTGTCTGGAAAAACAGTTTGATGGCTCACCAACACTGATTATTCTCGATGAAGCATGGAGCTTTCTTGACCATCCGCTATTTGCGGCACAAATTCGCGATTGGCTAAAGAGCCTACGTAAAAAAAATGTCAGTGTGTTATTTGCAACACAATCTATTGGTGATATTCTCAACGCTAGTATTGCGCCAAGCCTATTGGAATCCTGTCCATCACGCATTTTTTTACCTAATGACCGTGCGCTCGAACCACAGATTCATACCAGTTATGAAAAATTGGGATTAAATGATAAACAGATACAGTTAATTGCCCAAGCAAGCGCTAAACAACAATACTATTATCAATCAACCTTGGGCAATCGTCTATTTGATCTACGCTTATCGCCAATAGCACTTGCTTTTTGTGCAGCAAGTACACCAAAACAGAAACAGGCCATCCACTCACTCTTGGCACAACAGATAGAAGAGCCCTTTGCTAAATGTTGGCTCGACTACTGTGGCTTAGAATGGGCCTGGAAACTAATTGCCGAATTAAATGAGGAGAAAGATTTTGCCTACGCCGTTTGACAAAGATCCACCCAACTACCGGGCAACCGCAGCAGAAGAGACGCCGTATCAACGCGCTAAACAGTGCTGGGATCAACGCCTCGGCTCACTCTGGGCCAGTGCCAAAAGCTGGCGTCTCATTGCAATGATTAATGGTATTGCGCTAATCGTTGCACTATTCGCACTTATTATTATTAGTCGCAGCGTACAGCCCAAACTCTTTATTGCTGAAGTGAATGATAGTGGCAAAGTTGCGAATGTTGAGCTACTCAAACAGCGCTATTCGCCAACATTGGCACAGAAAGAGTATTTTATTACCCAATTTATTGACCATCTA
>JANQIS010000052.1 GCA_028282045.1 Gammaproteobacteria bacterium | reverse complement strand
ATTTTGGCATTTTTGCCTCACATGCTATTTTAACCGCGTTGTTTGTTGTCATTCCGATGATCTTGCTCAATGATACCGGTATTGCAGCCAATGATCAGTGGACGATTTATCTGCCGGTATTATTTTTGGCGTTTTTTGCTATGGTGCCGTTTATTATCATCGCTGAGAAGAAACGCCGCATGAAAGGTGTGTTTGTCGGTGCTGTCGCGGTTACCGCCCTAACCCAGCTTGGGTTGTATAGCGGTTTTGATCATATGGCACTGATCAGTGTGATGTTATTGTTGTTTTTCACTGCCTTTACTTTGCTCGAGGCCAGCTTGCCATCGTTGATTGCTAAAATTGCTCCGGTCGGCAGTAAAGGCACCGCGATGGGCGTGTATTCCAGTTGTCAGTTTTTAGGGATTTTTGTCGGTGGTACGGTCGGTGGTTGGTTATTACACCACTTTGGTATGCGCCAATTGTTCCTCTTTACCGGTGGGTTGGGTTTGATATGGCTGGTGGTGGCGTTAACTATGAAAAAACCCCAGCATTTGAGTTCAAAAATCATTGCTGTGGGGCAATTGACTGAGCCTCAGGCCAGTACTCTGGAAACAAAACTAACACAACTTGCCGGTGTGGCAGAAGCCAGGGTTTTTGGTGATGAGCAAACCGCCTACCTGAAAATTGATAAATCACAGTTTGATGAATCAGCGCTTAATAAACTGCTCGTGTGTTAAATGCCTGGCTTATATTAATCCGGTTTTAGCCATTGTGCCGTAAACCATCGCTATTGCAGTGTTGTTCTTATGGGCGCTAACCAATAAATCCATTACACTCTAAACAAATAACTCAACGCATGAACCCATGAGCCTATTGCAGCCCTCAGAGATCAAACTTGATGGTTATCTGCTGTTATCGGTTGGTGCGTTGATGCTGTTTGGTCTGGTGATGGTGGCATCGGCTTCCATGCCGGTTGCCCAGCACGATATGAATAACCCCTACTATTTTCTGATTCGTCAAATGATTTTTGCCCTGGTCGGCGTAGTGGGTTTTGCAGTGATGTTGCGCGTGCCAATTAATACTTTGCAACGTTTTGGGGGCATGTGGCTGGTGTTGGCTTTGGTTTTACTGTTGGTAGTACTGATCCCTGGTGTCGGTCGTGAAGTCAATGGTAGCCGGCGTTGGATTCATCTGGGCCCTATTGCTCTGCAGGTTTCCGAGGCGGTTAAGCTGTGCGTAGTGATTTATATTGCTGATTATCTTAATCGTCACCGTGATGCCGTGCGTAATACCCTGATAGGCGTGGCTAAGCCGTTATTGGTATTGGGTTTGTTGGGGATTTTATTGCTACTTGAGCCGGATTTTGGCGCGACTGTGGTGGTGTTCGCCACTGCGCTGGGCATGATGTTTATGGCTGGGGTGCGTCTGCGCTGGTTCTATATCATGATTGGCCTGGCGGTAGCTGCCGCGGTGATGTTGGTTTTGTTTTCGCCCTATCGCCTGGCACGCCTGACCGGGTTTTTGCACCCCTGGCAAAATCAATTTGACACCGGTTATCAGTTAACACAATCGCTGATGGCTTTTGGTCGCGGTGGGATTTTTGGCGTTGGTTTGGGTAATAGCCTGCAAAAGATGTTCTACTTGCCGGAAGCATACACTGACTTTATTCTTGCTATCATTGGTGAAGAGCTTGGGCTCATTGGTGTGCTGTGCGTGTTGGGGTTGTTTGTCGTGGTTGTGTGGCGGGGGTTGTCGATTGGCCGTATGGCACATCAGATGAGCAACCTGTTTGTGGCCTACATCAGCTATGGTGTGACCTTTTGGCTGGGATTGCAGGTGATGGTCAATTTCGGCGTTAATATTGGCTTGTTGCCAACGAAAGGGCTGACCCTGCCGTTTATCAGTTACGGTGGTTCCAGTCTGGTGATTGATTGTGTCGCTGTGGCCTTACTATTGCGTTGTGATCTGGAAAACAAGCTGCAGCAATTCAAGTTGGGTGTCAGCCACTGGGATCAGGAGGTCAATGTGCAATGGTAGCTGCTGATGTGTTAATGATGGCCAGCGGCACTGGCGGGCATGTGTTTCCGGCTTTGGCGTTGGCACAACATTATCAACAACGAGGATTGAGAGTAGCCTGGCTGGGCACACCGCACGGTCTGGAAAATCGCATTTGCCAACAACACAATATCCCGTTAGTGGCCATTAATATGCTGGGTGTACGCCACAAAGGCTGGCGGCGTAAACTGCTGATGCCAGGAATGCTGCTGCGGGCTTTGTGGCAATGTCGTCGAATGATACGTCAAATTCAGCCACAGTTGGTCGTTGGTTTTGGGGGGTATGTGACCGTGCCTGGCGGTATTGCTGCATGGTTGTGCCGCAAACCGCTGGCAATCCATGAACAGAATGCAGTGGCCGGTCTGAGTAATCGCTTGCTGGCACGTTTTGCCCGTCAGGTGTTTTTAGGCTTCCCTGGCGCCTTGCCGGCCGGCAAGGTAGCGGGCAATCCGTTGCGTGGTGACTTTCAGCAACAACCCTCAGCTTATCAACCTCATCGACCTTTAAGGCTACTGGTGATCGGCGGTAGCCTTGGGGCACAGAAGTTAAACGAGGTTGTGCCGGCGGCATTAGCGCAAATCCAGGCACAACAGCGTCCAATAGTGAAGCATCAAGCCGGGGAGAAAACATTAACTATTGCGCAGCAGGCTTATATTGAACATCAAGTTACTGCTGAGGTTGTACCGTTTATTGACGATATGCTGGCAGCCTATCAGTGGGCGGATATTGTCATTGCACGTGCCGGTGCGTTAAGCGTGGCAGAAATTGCCAACCGGCAACGTCCAGCCATCTTTATACCTTTGCCTCATGCTGTGGATGACCATCAGTTTCATAATGCACAACAATTAGTGCAACAAGGCGGTGCCCTGTGTTGTCGTCAGGCAGAGTTTACGCCACAATGGTTGGCACAACAGTTACAGCAATGGTGTGATACGCCCGCTTTATTGCAGACGATGTCTGACAAACTAAAAGCGTTACCTTATCAAGATGCGGTTGCCACCATGGATGTAGCACTACAACCTTATTTGAAAGAGAGCGCTTGATGACGAATTTGCTTGGCTCACAGGTACAGCATATCCATTGCATAGGTGTCGCTGGCGTGGGGATGTCTGGCGTTGCTCAAGTGTTGTATCGATTAGGTTATCAAGTCAGTGGCTCAGATTTACGTCAAAATATGGCTGTTGGGCGCCTGAGGCAACTTGGTGTGAAGGTATTTGTTGGCCATGCACCAGAGCACGTTGGTCAAGCCGACTTGGTGGTCGTGTCCACAGCAGTACCTCAGGACAATCCAGAGCTGCAAATGGCCATAACACAAGGGGTGACCGTTGTGTCCAGGGCCCAGATGTTAGCTGAGTTGATGCGCCGGCACTCCAGTATTGCAGTCACCGGCACCCATGGCAAAACCACCACCACCAGTCTTATAACACAGATGTTTCTTGCCGGCGGGCTAGACCCGAGTTTTGTCATTGGTGGTAAACTGAATTGTGTCGGTACTAATGCGCGTTTGGGTCAGGGACCACATTTTATTGCCGAGGCAGATGAAAGCGACGCGTCCTTTTTACTTATGCGCCCCAATATCGCAGTAATCACAAATATCGATCATGATCATATGGTGACTTATGACCATGATGAACGACGTTTGAAACAAGCCTTTGTGGACTTTTTGCAGTGCTTACCATGCGATGGCTTGGCGGTGATGTGTCAGGATGATGCGCTCACGGCGAGCATTACAGCACAAGCGCCTTGCCGCGTGGTCACTTATGGTGCCGCCAGGCAGGCAGACGTGCGTTTGTTATCATACCAACAATGCGCCCTGATGAGTCATTTTATTATGGAAGCACCATACTATGGTGTAACACAACAATCTTGTCAGCTTAATGCGCTGGGATACTACAATGCTTTAAATGCGTTGGCTGGGATTGCGGTAGCTCTGGAGTGTGGTGTGGCCATGGTGGATATTATGTCAGCCATGGAAAACTTTGCCGGTATTGGTCGGCGTTGCCAGCATTATGGTGATGTGGATTGGCATGGCAAAAAAATAACCCTGCTTGATGATTACGGCCACCATCCTAAAGAGATCGCGCTGACCTATCAAGCTGTCAAAGCTGCCTATGATGGGCGGCGTGTGGTTTTGGTTTATCAGCCTCATCGCTATACCCGCACCCAGGAGTTATTCGACGATTTTGTCGATGCCCTCAGCCATACCGATGCCTTGGTGTTAATTGCAGTATATGCTGCAGGCGAGATGCCGATTGCCGGAGCAGATAGCCAGGCGCTGTGCCGAACGATTGAGCAACAGGGTCAAGTGATACCGCGCTATGTGAATCAGGTTAGCGAGATTGCCGCATGCCTGGAATCTATCCTTCAAGATGGTGACGTGTTGCTAACACAAGGTGCTGGCGACATCGGCCAATTTATACCACACTGGAAACAGAGTTTAGCCAACCAAACCGATGAGGTGCCAGTGTGAAGCGTGATATCCAACGAGGTCAATGTCATTTTGACGTGAGTTTAAAACCATTCACTACGTGGCATATCGGTGGCACAGCAGAAAAACTCTACTGGCCTAAAGATCTGGCCGATTTGCAACAATTTTTAAGCTGTACTCCTGCTGACGAACCACTTATCTGGCTTGGTTTGGGAAGCAACGTGCTGATCGATGATGCTGGCATTGCCGGCACGGTGATCATTACCCAGGGGGCATTGCAGTCACTGGAGATGCAAGAACAGAAGGTCTATGCCCAAGCCGGTATTTCCTGTGCTCAGGTGGCACGCTTTGCTGCCAAAAATGGACAAGGTCAAGGCGCTGAGTTTATGGCCGGCATTCCCGGCACCGTTGGTGGTGCATTATACATGAATGCCGG